>JAEEZR010000031.1 GCA_016292035.1 Caryophanales bacterium | reverse complement strand
TACATTGCAAAGAAGTTATATGTATTCTTAAGTGTACTAAAGAATTTAGAATTTACTTCTCTTACACCATCTTAATTACACTTAAGTGGTGTCCAAACAGGAGATCCTGCAGCAATCTACCATCTAATAGCATCTGCCCCAAATTCATCCATTAAACTAAATGGTTCAATAGCATTACCTTTAGATTTATGCATCTTTTGTCCATTTTTATCAAGAAGTAATTCGTTAACTAATACTCTCTTATAAGGACTGCAGCCTTTAACAAATACACCAAGTACTAGTAATGAATAGAACCATCCTCTAGTTTGGTCTATACCTTCACTAATAAAGTCTGCAGGGAATTGGCTTTCCCATAATTCTTTATTTTCAAATGGATAATGGTATTGAGCAAATGGCATAGCACCGCTATCAAACCAGCAGTCTATTACTTCAGATACTCTAGTCATTTCTTTTCCACACTCTGGGCATCTTAAATGGACATTATCAACATAAGGTCTATGCATATCAAATGTTTCTATATCAATATCTTCTATAGCTTTTTCTTTAAGTTCACTTCTAGAACCAATCATTTCTTTATGACCACAAGAACATTCCCATAAAGGAAGAGGTGTTCCCCAGTATCTATTTCTAGATATAGCCCAGTCATTCATGTTCTCTAGCCAGTTACCAAAACGTTTTTCTCCAACGAAAGAAGGATACCATTCTACCTTCTTATTTTCTTCAATTATTTTATCTTGAAGTTTAGTAACTTCTAGATAGTAACTTGGTCTACTATAATATACTAGTGGACTATGGCATCTCCAGCAATGAGGATACTCATGTTCCATCTTTTGTTTTTTAAATAATTTATCATTTTCTTTAAGATAATTAATTACTTCTAAATCAGCATCGAATATATTCATGCCTTTCCAAGGGCCTTCAGTATAGCATGCATCTTCTCCAACTGGATTTAAATATGCTAGATTATATTTTCTACCTACTTTAGCATCATCTTCACCAAATGCAGGAGCTATATGTACTATACCAGTACCATCACTCATAGTAACATACTCGTCACACGTAACTATAAATTTATTATATCCTTCTTCTGGTTTTAAGAATGGAAGAAGTTGTTCATATTTAGTATTTTCTAAATCTTTACCTTTATAAGTTTCAAGTACTGTGTATTCTTCTCCTAGTACACTACTAGCTAAAGCTTTAGCTAGAATAAACTTATATCCCATAGACTCTACTTTTACATATTCTTCACTTGGATTTACACAAAGAGCTATATTAGATAAAAGAGTCCAAGGAGTAGTTGTCCATACTAAGAAATAAACATCTTCATCAGCTTTTTTAAATGGAACTATTACAGTATTAGCAGTTGTAGTTTCATATCCTTGTGCTACTTCGTGTGATGCTAGACCAGTACCACATCTAGGACACCAAGGAACTATTTTAACTCCTTTATAGAATAATCCCTCATCAAAGAATTTCTTTAAAATCCACCATTCAGTTTCAATATAATCATTATCGTATGTAATATAAGGATTCTCAAGATCAATAAACTGTCCCATTTCATCAGTAAGTCTATTAAATGCATCTACATTCTTCCATACACTTTCTCTACATTTTTGGTTAAATTCTTTTATTCCATATTTTTCAATATCTTTTTTACCATCAAAGTTAAGTTCTTTTTCTACTTGTACTTCAACTGGAAGTCCATGAGTATCCCATCCTACTTTTCTAAGCACTTTGTATCCACTCATAGTTTTATATCTACAAAAAGCATCTTTAAGGAACTTAGCTACCATATGATGTAGTCCTGGATTACCATTAGCTGTTGCAGGACCATCATAAAAAACAAAGTTACTACAAGTGTTTCTATTATCTATGCTCTTATTAAAGATATCTTGCTTCTTCCATTCACTAAGTATTTCTTTTTCTCTTACACTTGTCTTTTCTTTTGATAATTCTTTAAACATATTATCCTCCCTTTCTTAAAACAAAAAAGAATGGTCCCTAGGAGTGCATATGCACGGTACCATCCTTTATTTAACTTATTATTGTAACCCAATATAAGGGCCTTTGGCTTATCCCCAAAGGACAATCGAAAGTGATCTATATATACTTCCATTTATTCTCTTTCACCAAATATGAGAACTCTCTAAAAACTTTGGTATATACCGTCTTTCTCATTTGTTTTAACTGCCTATAAGTATAGCACAGTATTTATTCTAAAGCAAATACTATTTAATATTTTTTACTGCAGAATATATTTCATTGCTAATATCTTCAGGTGTTCTTAATTTACCTGATGAAGCACACTCTATAATTTTCCATCCATATTTTTTAGCAATTCTATTAGAGTTTTCATATACCTTTTTCATATATTCTAAATCTCTTTCATGAATATCATTCATTAGTCCTTCGTTATTTTTTCTTTCGGTAAGCATCTTTTTAGCTATATCAAAAGGAGCTGTTAAGAAGATTACCATATCAGGTTTTGCAATTCCAAGTTTATTATATTCATAATCAGCAACATATTCAACAAAGCTATCTCTTTCTTCTTCATCAATAAGAGTTGATTGAAAAATCATACTAGAAGTAGTATATCTATCAAGTAATATAATTTTACCATCGTTATATTCTTTCTCAAGCTGTGTTTTCCAAGTAACTGCTCTGTCAATAGCATATAAATTATGAACAAAGTACTGAGATAATTTTTCTTTTTCTCCATATTCACCAGCTAAATAAGCAGCAACAAAAGCTCCTTGTGGTTCACTCCATGAAGGAAAATGATGTCTTACTATTGCAATTTTGTCATCTTTTAGTTTTTTAGTAAGTGCTTCATATTGTGTAGTCTTACCTATCCCATCACAAGCTCCTTCAATTACTATTAGTTTACCTTTTTTCATAATATCTTCTCCCTTACCAAATTATTCATACTTTTAAAAAAAGTACTAAATATCCTTAATACTTTTTCTATAATCATTATAGCAAACAAACATTTATTTGTAAACTATCTTTTATAAGTAATTAAACAAACTCCAAAAATTACTACAATAATACCTATTAACTGAGTAGGTGTAACCTTCTCTTTAAGTACTAATAAAGATCCTACAGTAACTAAAGTATTAACAATTGCTACATTAAGTGGCATAGCTATAGTTAAATTAACTTTGCTAACTATATACATCCAAAGTACAAAACTACACGCATAGCAAAGAAGTCCTAGAATCATCTTTATTGAATAATGAATATTCATTCCAAATAAACTAAGAGTTAAATTACTATTAGTGCTTCCTAGTTTAAACAAAATAAGTCCACTAGACGCTAGTAAACAATAAAGTATAAATAAACCAACAATTACCATATTAACCTCTCTTTTTTTCATCACTTTTAACTCTTTCCTTCAACATAGATACTTCTTCTATAAGTAAATTAATCTTTTCATTTTGTTTAGATATAATTGTAGTAAGTATAAAAGATAAATAAAATAGAAAGAAGAATCCAAGTAAAAATATCATATTAGAAGTTTTCTCAAATCCAGCTAGTTCAGATAACTTAAATACTAAACCAGGAAACATTACTACAACCGCCATTATAAGTATTAAGAAAACCCATAAAGAGGTATATTTAATAGTTAAATGTTTTTTTCTAGTGTCTCTAATAATTAAATATAATTGCACTAATAAAAGCGCTAATAAAAATATTTTAAGTTCTATGCTCATTTTCTTTCGCTCCTAGTAAAACCACAAATAATAATTGAAATACATACGCTAAACATATAATAAACACTCTTAAGAGGTCTAATAGATGAACTACCAAATTCTCTTTCATGCATCTTAACAGGTATTTCTTTTACTTTGTATCCTTTTTTTAGTAATAATGTATTAGTTTCAGGTTCAGGATATTCACTTGGATAATTATTAGCAAATAAACCAATTATCTCTTTATTAGCAGCTCTAAAACCACTGGTAGGATCATATATCTTTTTACCTGTAAATAACTTTATTAACCCAGAAATAATCTTAATACCTACTCTTCTAGCTCCAGAACTTCTAAATTCACTTAGTTTACTAACAAATCTAGAACCAATAACAAAATCATTTCCTTTTTTAATTTCATTAACTAAATCATCTATATAGTTTTCATCGTGTTGTCCGTCTCCATCAAACTGAATAGCAATGTCATAATCATTCTCAAATGCATACTTGTACCCAGTTTGAACTGCGCCACCTATTCCTAAGTTATGTATTAAACTAATAGTATTTATATTATTTTCTTCACATACTTTTTTAGTGTTATCAGTGCTTCCATCATTAATAACAACATAGTCTATTTTATCTTTAGTCTTTTTATTATAACTATTAATCTTATTAACAGTATTAACTATGTTTTCTTCTTCGTTGTATGCTGGAATTATCATTAATACTTTCATTTTTACTCCTTCCTTTTATTTTATTAAATAAAATACCAAGTCCTATACCAATAACTATATATCTAATAAAATATAAACTAATCGCATATCTACTAAATGCAAATGTATAAGCATAAACAGCAAGTTGTGATCCATAAGTAAACATTAAGAATAGCCATTCTTTAAACTTAACCTTCTCAAGGAAGAATAAACAAGAACATATAAGGAATAATATAAATTCTACAATTCTAAATATAAGAAGAGTTCTTTGACTTACATTAAACACAGTATACCAATAGAATGGAGAAACTAACATACTCTTAGGCTTATGATATAAATATGATTTAATCATAGACCACTTATCTTTTTTCCACCATTCCCTCATTCTATATTTAGCAAGCATTTCATCTTTAACACTTACATAATATCTACTCATATAATCATCTGGATCATAATTATCTAAATAATAAGCCATTTTTTCATCAAATACATCATACACATTAGTATTATAATCTAGTTCACTATCAGAAGGATATCCATATCCTTGATAAGTACCTAAAAGAAGAGGATTACCTACTCCATAAGTAAATATAAAGAACTTATCAAACAACTTATAATTTCTATATATCCAAGGAATAAGTACTACTATTAAAACACCACCTGCTATTAAACATTGTCTCATTAATAGTTTAAAATCATATTTCTTAATTAATAAATATAAGAACAAGAATATAGGATAAATAGCTATATTAGGTCTAATAAATACACCTATAATATAATATATAACTATTAAAATATAATCTTTCTTATTAGGTTCTTTAGCAATCTTTAGTGTATGATAAACTAAAAGTGCAAATATTAAGATAAATGGAGTCTCTGTAAGAATTAAATTATTCATCCATACATAATCTAAACTTAAAAAGAATAAACAAGGAATAATGCTAATCCATTTATTAGTATAAAGTCTAATACTTCTATAAACAGTGTATACTGTTAAGAGTCCCATAATCATCCATAAGACTTTTAAAGCACCCATAAAGAGCAAACCTTTACCAAATATTAAAGAGATTAATGCTATAAAGAATGTCATACCAGGCATTATCTGAGCTGATATAACACCATGCATCGTAATAGTGCCTCTTTCTATAAGTCTAAGACCACTATTAATATATCCAATATCGTCACTATTAATATTATAATTAACCCCTAAACTCTTAAGAGCTAATATATGAATTATTAAAAGAACAAATAATAAAATTAGTATTGGATAATTATCTTTAACATAATTTTTAAGTTTACTTTTCATGTACATTCACCCTACATACTAATTGTAATAAAACTATCATTTCTAGTCAAGGAATAAAGACTATTTAATAATTTAAAAATAAAACTAGACTTTTAAGTCTAGTTAAATTTATTCATTTGTTTCATTAATTGATTAACTTGTTTTTGATTAGGAGTTCTTCCCATACCTTTCATTAAAGTTTTAATCATTTCTTCATTAATAGGTGGGTTCTTCTTAAGCTCTTTAGTCATTAAATGTCTAGCTAAAAAGAATCCAATTACAAGTCCACCAATAAGACCAAATACTACATATAAAATATCCCAAATCATTTACTTTTCCTCCTTCTTAATTATAATCTATTAATCTCTTATTTTCAAATGTGTTTCTCTAAGTTGTTGTTCAGTTACTTCAGTAGGTCCTCCCATAAGAACGTCTACTCCAGATACATTAGGTGGGAATACTTGTACTTCTCTTAAGTTTTCTTCACCAGTTAAAAGCATAATCATTCTATCTATTCCAGGAGCCATTCCAGCATGAGGTGGAGCACCATACTTAAATGCAGTATATAGACTTCTAAATTTATTCTTAACAACTTCTTCATCATATCCAGCTAGTTCAAATGCTTTAACCATTGTATCAATTTCATGGTTTCTAACAGCACCACTAGCCATTTCAAATCCATTACATACAAAGTCATATTGATATGCTTCAATGTCTTCTATATTTTTATTATTTAGTGCATCTATACCGCCTTGAGGCATACTAAATGGATTATGTCCAAAATCCCATTTATCCTCTTCTTCATTATATTCATACATTGGAAAATCATTAATAATACAAAATTCATATCTATTTTTATCTATTAAATCTAACTCTTCTCCAAGTTTAGTTCTAAGTAGTCCCATTAACTTAGCACATTTCTTCTTATCACTAATAATGAATAAAGTGTCTCCAGCTTTTAAACTTAATTTACTCTTAAGTTCATTTCTTTCTTCATCACTTAAGAACTTATCTAAACTAGATTTAAATGTTAAATCTTCATTAACTTTGATATAAGCTAGTCCAGCTGCACCTATTTCTTTAGCATAATCTTCCATAGATTTAAACCAAGAATTAGCTTTATCTAAATTTTCTACTTTAATACATCTAATAGTAGTATCAGTAAATGGACCAAATGTAGTATTTCTAAATATATCAGTTATATCTTCAATAATAAGCGGATTTCTTAAATCTGGTTTATCAGAACCATATTTAAGCATAGCGTCTTTATATTTAATTCTTCTAAATGGAATTGGACTAACTTCTTTTCCTCCTCCAAATTTAGTAAAGATATTATAAAATACTTTTTGTCCTACTTCATAAACATCTTCTTCAGTTACAAAGCTCATCTCAAAATCAAGTTGATAAAATTCTAGTGTTCTATCTGCTCTACAGTCTTCATCTCTAAAACAAGGTGCTATTTGGAAATATTTATTAAATCCACTAACCATTAATAATTGTTTATATATTTGAGGTGCTTGTGGAAGAGCATAGAATTTACCTTTATACTTTCTAGAAGGTATTATAAAGTCTCTAGCTCCTTCTGGACTACTAGTACTAATAATAGGAGTACTTATCTCAGTAAATCCTTCTTCTTTCATTAAACTTCTAATATAATCTATTACTTTACTTCTAAATACTATATTATTATGAACAACTGGATTTCTAAGATCTAGGTATCTATATTTAAGTCTAGTTTCTTCACTACTTTCTTCTCTACTTCTACTAATTTCAAAAGGTAAAGTACTTTCACATGCTCCTAGTAAAGTTACTTTACTAACTTCCACTTCAATCTTACCTGTTTTCATGTTTTCATTAATCATATCAGGTGTTCTTAGTTTTACAACTCCTTCAATAGATACAGTACTTTCTCTATTTATTCCATCAAATAAAGAAGCATCTTCTGTAATAAGCTGAACTATTCCACCTTCATCCCTTAAAGTTACAAATGTAAGTCCACCAAGTTTTCTAATACTATTAACCCATCCACAAAGTTTAACTGTTTCTCCAGCATTATTTTCACTAACTTCAGTGCACATATAATCTCTGTAAATATTTTTCATCTTTTCCTCCTTCAAACAAAAAAATCTATAATCTAAGGACTACATAAGTAGCGGTGCCACCTTAGTTTATAGATTTTAATCTATACTCTTTAATCTTTATAGGAATTACCCTTATTATCTAAAGTTTTGTATCTTCATATACTCTTAATTATTAACTTTCACCAAACGTTAACTCTCTATAAACTAGTTATATATTACTCCTCAAAACAAATAATACATCTAAATTATAAGGCTTTTAACAATAATAGTCAATTAGTTTTACTAGCTTGCTATTATTAACTTTTTTAATAATTAACTTATCAAATAAAACAGATATTGCTATTATTACTATAAAAGTTAAAACATTAATAAAGAAATTACCACTAATATTAACAAATATTCTTCTCTTAAGAGAAATAAGAAAACCCTCCCACAAATAAATATAGAATGAATAATTACCAAAGAATGTAAGTACTTTACTCTTATAATTAATAGAAATTATTTGGGGCAAAGATAAAATAGCAATTGGCACAGTGCTAGCATATACAAAATATTTAAATACACCAGAAACTTTTCCATAGTAATAAATACATAAATAAATAGCAACTATACATAAAATAGAATAAATAATTTTCCTAATAACATTATTTATTTTAAACTCTCCTAGTTTAGAAAGTAGTACTCCAAAACTAAAAGAATACATATATAAATAAGTAGCAGAATCACTATCCCAAAAAAGATATTCAAAGTTTTTAATATATAATAAATAACTAAATAAAAATAAACAAATAATTATAAGAAAGTCTATAATATGTTCTTTCTTTATTAAACTAAATAATCTAGCAAGTAAATAAAACACTATATAAAATACAAATATAAAAGAAATATACCACATTGTCTTATCACACAAATAGCCAAAATCAATTCCAATGAATGAATATAAAACAGCTCTACGTGTAACTAAATGAGAAAAGAAGCTATATGGAACTACAACTAAACTAACTAATAAATAAGGAATATATATTTTAGTTATCTTTTTACCAAAATAATTCTTAACACCATTCTTTTTAAAAGATCTAAATATTCCATAACCACTTAAAACTAAAAATAAGTTAGCTCCAAAAGCCCCACCTCTATATATGAAGCCTAGGTGTCCTAAAAGTACAAGAAGTATTGCTATTCCTTTAAATATAACAGATGATTCTTTATCAAGATCAAAAACACTTTCCTTCTTCATCTTGTCCTCCTAAGATAATTATAAATTATTGATGGGTAAAATCATAGATATTTTATCTATCAAACTGTTAATAACAACATTATCATTAATCTTAGTTATACTAAAAGTTTTATACCCTATTCTATTAATAGAAGTACCACAGTGGTATATAGTTCTATTATCAAGTATAAAATATCTATCATGAAAAGTATTATCATATATAACCCTTAAATTATTATATTGTTTGTTATATTTATCTATATCAGATTTCCTTAGTAGTCTATTAGTTGTTATTAAAGTAACATTTACTTCTAAATCTTTTACAATATTCAAAAGATTAATATCAGCATAACTATCGATTATTATTAATTCTTTCTTAGCTTCTTTAAATATTTCTACAATCTTATAATAAGCATCAAATATTTGACCATTAAAATAGATCTCACTAATCTTTTTCTTTTCTTCAAACTTATCAAACGATTCTTTTAATAATCTTATACTATTATCATGTTCAATTATCTTAGACTCAATATTAGATAATCTTAAGTTATTATCACCAATATAATGCCTCATAGCTACAAAAGCTCTAGCAATTTTCTTACTAGTATTAATAGCAATACTGCTATTTAAAACTGCTGCAAGTGCAGTTACACCTAGTTCAGTAAAAACATAAGGATTAGTCCTTCTTCCTCCACGGTTCAAACCGTTTGAAGTGCCAATTTGGCACCTCAAAGACTTATATTCTTCTTTAGTTAAAACAAATATAAAATCTTCATCAAATCTTTCCATGTTTCTTTTTACCTGACGATTTAGTTGTTTTGTCTCAACTCCATAAAGTTTAGCTAAATCACTATCAAGCATCACTTGTTTACCTCTGATCTCATAAATCATATCTTCTATTTTATTATCTTCACAAATATTCACTAATGTGTTCATTTCCTCTCCTTTCTCTAGTTTAAGATTAACACTAATAATTTATCAAGTCAACAAAAAAAGCGAAAATCTTTTCGCTTTATTATTATAGTCCTAATTCACTTAATTTTTTGCCTTCAATCATACCTGTTATTAAGCTATTAGCTTTTATTACAGTATCAATATCAGGAATCATTACATAAGCTTTAACATCAGGCATTGAATAAGTATATTCACTACTTCCTTCTCCATTTAGAATATATCTTTTTATATTCCATTTAGGATTCTTATCTAACTGATTTCTTACAAGTGAAGCTAAATCTTTAAACTCAATATCAGTTTCAAAGCTATCTTCTATTTCATCTAATATTTGAGTATATTTAGTTAAAAGAGTACTTGAACTAGTCATTTTATCAATAATAGCCATTAAAACATCTTGTTGATTTTGCACTCTATGAACATCTCCTGTAGAATAACTAAATCTTTCTCTAGCAAAAGCAAGAGCCATATCACCATCCATATGATTAATACCTTCTTCAATATAAAGCTTTTGATTAGTCCAAGGAACAAGAGCTAAATCACTATATACATCTACTCCACCAATTAAATCAATTACGTCTACAGCGCTGCTAAAATTAACTCTTACATGGTAATCTATCTTTATATCAAGTAGATCTTCAATAGCTTTTATAGATGTATCCACTCCATAAATACCAGCATGTGTAAGTTTATCATTATATTCACTCTTTTCATCTATTTTAACATAATAGTCTCTTGGAATAGATGTTAGAAGTATTTCACCATTTTTAGCATTAACAGTAGCAAGCATATTAACATCACTTCTACTAGTAGTATCTATTGATCCATATGTATCAATACCTGATATATAAACAGTAAAAGTGTCTTTAAGAATGTCTATTTTTTTACTACTCTTCTTAGTAGTTTTAATTTTAATTTTAACAGTATCTATAACATTTATACTATCAATAAAATCTTTATTATTACTTTCTAAATAATCTTTAGAAATACTATTAACAGCTATTAATGAAACTTCTTCATTAATTAAATCTTCATACATTTCATTAACGCTATTTACAAGAATAGTATTTAGTTTATACTCTTTTTCTATTTTCTCTTTAAATTCATCAAATCCAGATGTATTATCGTCATACATCTCTATATCTAAATTGTTAATATTATTCTTATTTAAACCACTATCTTTTAATGAAATTATATAGTACTGTCTATAACTATCTTTAATATTATTTACATTACTCATAAAGCCATATGTTCTTAATGCATAATAAATAACAAATATATAAACTATAGATAACAAAATACTTATAACTAAAGAAGTATTCTTAATGCCTTTTTTAATTTTATTATGAGTAAGAAAGAATCTAAGTACTAAACATATAAAAGCATCAATAGCTAAAAATAAAGCTAAGTATTTAAAAGGAAGTACATTAATAACTAAAATAGTTAAAGCAACTACTATAGATAAAAATACAAATACTTTAGACATAAATAATTCAAATTTATTATTACTTTTCTTTTTCATATTATAATTATACTAAAAATAACAATTAATTATAAAAAAAATAAAATGCACTAGGCATTTTATTTACTTATCTCTTTAATCTTTGCTTTAGCAGCATCTACACTAGCTTGATCAGGTATCATCATATATCCTTGTTTAGTACCAAGAACAACCATACCCCATGCTCCTTTACCATCAACACTTTGTGTTTCATATGTATACTTTTTACCATTTAAATAACTCTTAATAATATCAGTTATTAATTCATCAGGTATATTAGTAGTATATAAATCACTTAGCTTATCAAGTACATTAGTATAATTCTTAATACTATCAAAAGAAGCCATTTTATTAAGAATATTAATAATTATTTGTTGACAGTTCTTTTGTCTTTGTCTATCTCCTCCATCAAAAGCTAGTCTTTCTCTACTTATAGTAAGAATTTGTATACCATTATATGTTTGACAAGTAGCTGGTACATATAGCTTCTCAGCACTATGAACCTGATCAGCATAATAAGTCATAGCTTGTACATGTGTAGTCATATATTCTTTATCAGAACAAAATTCTACTCCTCCAAGTTCATCTACCAAAGCAACTAAACTCTTAGTATTAACCCTAATATAATAGTCAATATCAATGCCAAATAGATTAGAAACTCCTTGCTTTGGAGTATCAATTCCCCACTGACCTGTAGTAACTAAATCATCTTCCATACCTAAAGTTGGAAAATAAATATAATAGTCTCTTGGAATAGATGTTAATAGTACCTTACCAGTATTCTTATTAATAGTTAAAAGCATATTTAAATCATTATTACTTTCAGTAAAGTCTACACCCATTAAATATATGTTAATAACATTACCTTTACTATTAGCAGCTAAATCTTCATTAATAATAACAGTAAAGTTAAATAACTTTTTATAACTATCTAAATTAAGAACACCAAGGCTTTCTTTAAATGCATCAAGTACAGTTTCTTCAATTAATACAGCACTTATACTATCATTATCTAAATCTTCAAATAGTCCCATAACACTAGAATAAGCTCTACCCTTATAATTAACTGTCTTAGAAAGTTCAGCATTAGCTTTATCTACATTAGGTATATTTTTATAGTATCCAATAGTGCCATTCTTAAGATCATCAATACCACTAAAATTATCTTTTACAAGAACTACATACTTATTCTCTATAGTAGAACTTACACTATTAAATGAGTTCTTAAGAAAACTATAAGTAACACCAGTATAATAAACACCTACTAAGCTAACAGTAAATATAATACTAAATATAAAATAACTAGTTATTCTAAGAGCAAAAGTTTTCTTAACAAGTAAATACATTGAAAAGAAATAAAGCATAAGCATAGACATAACTAATAGTATGAAATACTTAGCTGGAAGTACATTTAAAAAACTTAAGTATATCAAAAAGAACACTAATAAAAGAAATACTGCTAGTGAGAATAAAAATAATGTTAAATTAAATTTTCTTTTAATGCTTTTTGTATTCATATTGTGCTACCAACCTTACATAAACATTATAGCACACCAACTTTAAAATATACTAGTTTTTTTGTTAATAACTTATTCACTAGCTTCATAATAATTTTTTTATCATACAAAAAAAGCAACATTTTTATAGTTGCTTTAAATAATTTATTTTTCTGGTTTTATTAGTCTTAATCTTTCTTTATATTCATCTTCTGCCATGTCAGCTTCACATCTTAAATAGCAAGCTTCTTGCCTATAACTATCTCCAGAGTATCCCATAGCTTCTACTAAAGAAGCCTTATCTTCTGGTAATATACTTTGTTTATATAAATAAGCTGCTCTTACAGACTTAAATCCATACATTTCCATTTCTTCTTTCATTAGTTCTTCTAGATACTCTTTTATATATGAAGGTCTATCTACTCTATCCATTGATAAATAAGTAACTTCTTGATTACCTATTTTTGTTGTTTTAGTTTTGACTTCTACTTCAGGAACTTCAACACCAAGTAAAAGTTCAAGCCAAGCAGCTACTATATGTCTATGACAAAACTCATCAGCATTTTCATAACATAGCATAGCTTTTCCATCTAAATCACTATACACTGAATAAGGATCTAGTTCAGACAAAACCTGTCTATAATATTCTCTTATATAGAATTTATTATTTTCTTCTTCTGATATCTTTCCAATATTGTATTCCCATACTTTCCAGAAAGCTTTTTTAGGAGCTAAATCCTTATAATACTTTCCTTCAAAATTAACCTTTTTACCTCTATCTCCAGAAATAGAAACACATTGAAAAGCATTATTCCATTTCTGATAACAACTAGTAGCAACAAATTTTTCGCTCACTCAAATTCCTCCTAACAGTAAAACATATTCTATCATAAAAAAAATAAAATAGAAACTATTTTATTTCTCTTTTAATCCAATTCATAATAACTTCTACAACATAGTCTACTTCACTATCTGTAAGTTCTCTTCCTTTAGGTATATGATGTATTTTTTCTAAGCATCCTCTGCAGCATGTTCCACTAGCGTGTCTTGCTATAAAGACAGGATGTACTTGTTTGTAAGGAGTTTGCTTTCCATCATTTAAAATATCTTTAGGTCTAAGTGTTTTGTTAATAAAGTCATATGCATGACTTCTAACAGTATCAAGTCCTTTGTCAAAACAATAATCCTTCATCTTGTTATTTAAATGAAATGAACCTCTAAACTTACTTTTAGAAAGTGAATCTAATAATTTATCAATATTATCTTTATTCATTACCATCACAAAAAAATTATAACATAAAAAAAGAAATATTATCTATTTCTTTTTTTAGGTGTATTTTTATATATCAAATTATCTACATTAGCTATTCTATGTAAGTCTTCTATTTGACGATGATAACGATTATTAAATTCCTCAATAGCACGATCATTTAATCTTTTAAAACCTTCAGTATATTTGTCAGCATTATCTTCAAATGCATAATGATGATAACATAGTTTAAATTTATCATCTAGTAAAACAAATTTACAATTGTCAGAAAAAATTACTAAATTAGTATCTTCGTATTCTGGAAACGCTGATTGGAAAAATTCAAGACTTTCTTCCTTATCATATAATGTGTATTCTAATTCATCAATGTTTTGCATAATTCTAAAGCAAACACCAGAAGTAATTTCTTTAACTATATTATTTGATATTTTTTTATATAAACCTGGAGTTTCTCCATATAAAATACCTGAATAATTTTTAAACCCCCCTAGTACGCTACTTCCAAATTTTTCCATTATCTCAAATGAATATAACACATTTTGAACATCATAAATGTCCCCATCTTCATCCGTAATTTCATCTACTCTTGGTCTAACATCCGGTACTACCGCAACTATTGAATCAACATCAACGCACATAGCAAATATTGATCCCCTTTTAATACTCCTAAGTATATCAACATATGATTCTGTAATTACTTCCATTGAATAATCACCAATATTAGTACTTGAAACTTTCATAATATCCCCCTTCAAATGATACGTATTATACAAAATAAAGTACATTGTGTCAATTATTAATTAATCAAACATTCTATGCTGCATAGCATCAGGATCATCTAAATACATTCTATATAAAGAATATATATCAGTATCTTTATACTTTACTTCTTTAAAGTTATTATTTAAATCTAGTATCTTACCATTTCTATAACTAATTAGTATAGGTGAATGAGTAGCAATAATAAACTGACTACCCTCTTTAACTAACTTATCTATTAAACATAAAAGAGATAACTGTCTTTGAGGAGAAAGAGCGGCTTCAGGTTCATCTAATATATAAAGACCATGATCTGAGAATCTATTTTGAACTAGTTTAATAAAAGATTCACCATGAGAGCATTCATGAAGATTACCACCATAAGAATTATATAAGTGAAAATAACCATCCTCTTCTACTAGTCTTTGTACTTCACTAGAAAAATTATAAAAGCTTTCAGCTCTTAAAAAGAACTTCATCTTTGGCTTATTATTAATAACATATTTAATATAATTAGATAACTTAGAAACAGTATTCCTAGTTTCATACATAAAGTTTTCAGTTCCACCTTCACCAGGAAGACCTAAAGCAACAGCAATTGCTTCTATAAAAGTAGATTTACCTATACCATTTTCCCCTACAAAAAATGTTACTGGACTATCAAAAGATAATTCATTAAAATCTTTTACTATATCAATATTAAAAGGATAACTATCAAAAGAATCTATTTTATCTCTTTCTAATATAATCTTTTCTAAGAGTATTTTATTATTAAACATAAATAAACCACCTATAAAAATTATAACATAGTCTATTAACAATAAAAAAGCAGTTATTTATAACTGCTTATTATTAATTATTTCCCTCTTTTTTCTTCATTGTTAATGCTCTACTAACAGCTTCTTCTTGCCCATCATTAATAAGAGTTCTAAAGAAATTATATCTGGCATTATGATAACGATCCTCATGATCAAATATAGTAGGTTTTCCATAAATAACAGTATGAGTCTTTTCAAATTCTTCTTGGTCTTCCTTTTTAATAACATAATTTATTTCAAAATTTTCTAAATCCCTATAAAAAACTAATACTTGGTCATCTCTATAGCTATCTAAATTATATTTTTTCTTAAACTCTTCATCATCATATAATACTTTAGCTCTCTCTGCTACTCTCTCAACTAAATAAACTAAAATACCATTAGTTTCTTTAATATTACCATAAGAATAATTATTAATAATACTATATATAATGTCGTCTTCACTTCTTGCTTGATATTTTAAATTCTTTAATTGTAAATACTTTTTCACAATAGGATTATTCTCTAGCTCTTTAATAGCAGAATAATCTCCATTTGCAATTTCTTCCATCTCTTTATATTCTTTTTTAATTGATTCTAAAGTTTCTTTGTTCATAAAACCCTCCTACAATTAATATAACACAGCAATTTTATTTTGTCACTAATCTATAATAAGTTCCATAAAATAAACATCCTACAAATATTCACAAATTCATTCATTATTCTTTATTAATATGCATTACTATTTCTTCTTTTGAAGGTAAACATTTTAATAATTCTTTTGAAATCTTATTATATATTTTATATTCACTTACGCCTATAGGCTTATTAATATATTTTAAAGTATAATCTACTATTTTATTTTTCTTGCTTTTACATAAAATTATACCAATAGATGGATTATCTGTTTTTTCTTTTACCTGTTCATCAATAGCAGATAAATAAAAGGCCATTTTACTTGCATATTCTGGTTTAAATTCAGTTACTTTAAGTTCAAATGCAACAAAACATTTAATTTTATAATGATAAAACAATAAATCTATAAAAAAATCACTACCATCTAAAGTTACTTTATATTGTCTACCTACAAGTGAGAAGCCTTTATCAAGTTCAATAATAAGTTTTTCTAGTTTACTTACTAATCCGTCTTCCAAATCTTTTTCTTTAAAACCATCATTAAGCTTTATAATATCAAACACATAAGGATCTTTCATTATATTAGAAGCTAAATCACTATTGCTTTTAAGAGTGATATTAAAATTATTATGCTTTATACTTTTAACTTGTCTATAATATAGATTAGTATCAATTTGATATATTAATACATTTTTAGACCAGCCTTCATTTAAGCATTTTTCTATATACCATCTTCTTTCTTCTTTGTTTTTAATTTTTTCAATTAAAACAATATTATGAGTCCATGGCAATTGTGCAACTAGTTGCACAATTTCATTATCATCTTTATATTCTTCATAAAAAGACTTCATATACTTTAAATTTCTAACAGAAAAACCTTTTATATTTGGAAAAGATATTTTAATCTCTAAAGACAAATTATCTATAAACTTATTACCCCATTTAGAGTTTTCATAAAGTACTTTACCAATTCTATAATATAGATTAACTATATTTACATTAGCATTTAAAATTATATTAAACTGTGTACTTCT
>JAEEZR010000030.1 GCA_016292035.1 Caryophanales bacterium | reverse complement strand
TTCAATATCTTCAACTTGTTCACCTTTTAAACGTTTAATCTCAGCATCAACAAGTTTCATATAAAGGTCTAAACCTACCTCACTAACAAAACCCGATTGTTCATCACCTAAGATATCACCAGCACCTCTTAATGCTAAGTCTCTCATAGCAATTCTATAACCAGAGCCTAATTCAGTAAATTCTTTAATAGCATCTAATCTCTTAATAGCTATATCATTTAACATCTTATTTTTAGAATACATCAAATAAGCATAAGCTACTCTATTAGATCTACCAACTCTACCTCTTAATTGGTATAGTTGTGATAAACCATAGTTATTAGCATCATAAATAATTAATGTATTAACATTAGGCATATCAATGCCAGTTTCAATAATTGTAGTACATAATAATATATCATACTTATAATCTAAGAAATCCTGAATAACATTCTCTAACTCTGTCTTAGACATTTGTCCATGAGCATAACATATTCTAGCCTCAGGAACTAAAGATTTAAGTTGAACTAACTTACTTTCAATAGACTCAACTCTATTATATAAAACAAATACTTGTCCATTTCTAGCCATTTCTTTATAAATAGCATCTTTAATAACTACATCACTTTCTTCTAAAACATAAGTTTGAACTGGATATCTATTAACTGGAGGTGTATCTATTATAGATAAATCTCTTAATCCAGATAAAGCCATCTTTAATGTTCTAGGAATTGGTGTAGCACTTAAAGTTAAAACATTAACATCATTTTTAAGTTCTTTTATTCTTTCTTTGTGAGTAACACCAAATCTTTGCTCTTCATCTACTATTAATAAACCTAAGTTCTTAAACTCTACATCTTTACTTAATAATCTATGAGTACCAAATACTATATCAATAGTACCATTCTTTATTCCTTCTATAGTTAATTCAACTTGTTTAGGTGTAGTAAATCTATTTAATATAGCAATATTAACAGGAAAATTCTTAAATCTTGCTAATGCATTTAAATATTGCTGTTTAGATAAAATAGTTGTAGGACATAGATAAGCTACTTGCTTAGAATTAAGTAATGTTCTAATCATTGCTCTAAACGCAACTTCAGTCTTACCAAAACCTACATCACCACAAAGTAATCTATCCATAGGTACTTCAGAAGATAAATCATTTAAAATATCCTCAATAGACTTTTCTTGATCTCTAGTTAAACTATATTCAAAGTCTTTAGCAAACATATCTTCCATTTCACTATAGTTAAATACTGGACCCTTTAAAGAAGCACGTT
Organism: Caryophanales bacterium; assembly: GCA_016292035.1. Lineage (GTDB taxonomy): Bacteria > Bacillota_I > Bacilli_A > RF39 > UBA660 > RUG727. The sequence goes on along the minus strand of JAEEZR010000030.1, from coordinate 1,104 downwards.
TTGCATATAATTCTAATAATTCTTTAGATATATCATGAATCTTCTTCTTTAAAGACATCTTAGTCTTAGCCCAAGATACAGAATTAAGTTTATTAATCTTAGGTATAGTACCATCTTTACTCTTATACTTAAATATAGTATCAATCTTTTCAACAGGTACATATACTTTATCATTACCTTGATAATTAATAACTACATAATCTTTATTAATACCATGTTTAGTTAAACTAGTTAAACCACCATAAACACCAATACCATGTTTATAATGAACAACATAATCTCCTATTTCAATATCAGATATACTTTTTAACTTAGTACCTATCTTTAAACTATTCTTATATTTAATACGATCATTTTTTAACATTTCTATATCATTTTCAGATATAACTATATAATTATCTATTTCAAAACCATTATTAATATACTTTTTAACTATATTAACTTTATTTAATTTAATACTATTTTCATCATCACATAAATTAACTATAGGATAAATATTAGTAATAGCATTAATTTCACTAATCTTAGATAAATAAAATACTATAGTTTTATTATTATTCTTTTCAATATATGATTTTAATAAATCAAAATCACTATTAAAATTAGTAATAGCTTTAGAATCATATCTAATTATCTTATGTTTATTATTTTCAAAATGATTTAAATAAATAACATCTTTAATATTAATATCATCCATATTAAACATGTATTTATCATCTACATTATTATCTTCTTTATATAATTTAATATCATTTAATATTTTATTATATTCATCATCAATTAACTTCTCATCTAAATAAAAAACAAAAGGATTATTTAAGTAATCATATAAAGAGCTCTTTTCCTTTGTTTCAATTTCTTTGTTGGGAAATAATCTAAAGATATCTATTTTTTCAATAGATAACTGAGTAGATTCATCAAAATATCTAATGGATTCTATTTCATCACCAAAAAATTCTATTCTAATTGGATGTTCATCTTCAACATTAAAGATGTCTAAAACAAATCCTCTTAGCGCATAATAACCAGTTTGAGTAACTAAACTATCTCTTTGATAACCAAATTCATTTAATACTTCAATTAACTTATCTCTATTTAAAGATT
>JAEEZR010000029.1 GCA_016292035.1 Caryophanales bacterium | reverse complement strand
TGATGTAGAAGAAGTTTCTAAGTACAGTGCTAAATGGGCAGCTGAAAAGCTTGGAAAACCTGTTATCAAAAACGATTCTGGACTTTTTGTAGAAAGTCTTAATGGATTTCCTGGAGTATATACTCATTATGCTGAAGATACAATAGGTGAAGATGGGCTTTTAAAACTTTTAGAAGGAGTAGAAAATAGAAAGGCATATTTTAAAGAATCAATTGCTTATTGTAAGCCTGGAGAAGAAGCTGTTGTTTTTGTTGGTATAACAAATGGAAGAATTGATACTAAAAAGTCTGGAACTAATGGATGGAGCTGGGATTTTGTGTTTATTCCTGAGGGAGAAAATGAACCACTTGCTTGTTTTGAAGATGAGAAAAGATGGAGCTTTTGGAGTCAAGATGCTTATAGGGAACTAGCAAAGTATCTTGAAAATGAAGAATGATAGTAAAGAATAATTATAATGAATGTCTAACAAATCTAGCATGCTCTATTAGAAAGTATTTTGATCTTCCTTATAAACATAATACTCTTGATTATATTGATAAAATTCTAGAAGAAGAGAAACCTAAAAATGTAGTTACTATTTTATGCGATGGAATGGGATCTATTATAATGGATAGAATGCTTTCTAAAGATTCGTTTTTAATAAGAAATAGAATTAAACCTATTACAACAGTGTTTCCTGCTACTACCGTTGCGGCTACAACATCTATGATTACTGGGCTTAATCCAGTAGAAACTGGAAAGCTTGGATGGGATATGTATTATAAAGATTTGGATAAAACTATTACTGTTTTTATGAATACAGAAAAAGAAAATTCTGATGGCGAAGCATTAGATGAAGCAATAGAGTATAACAAAAAGCATATGATTAGGAAAAGTATTGATGAAGAAATAAATGAAGTGGGTAAGTATAAAGGATATAAGTTATTTCCTTTTGGTGATAATTCTTATGATACTTTAGATGAAATGTATGATAGAATTGAAAAACTTTGCAAGGAAGACGGAAAGAAATATATTTATGCATATGATATTGATCCAGACCATACTATGCATGAAATTGGTTGTGATAAGCCCGAAATAAAAGCAATCATTGAAGATATTAATAGAAGAATAGAAGAACTTAGCAGTAAACTAACAGATACAGTTATATTTGTTGTAGCTGATCATGGTCACCATAATGTTAAGAATTTATTTATTAAAGATTATCCTGATGTTGAAGAGTGTCTTCTTAGAAATACTTCTATTGAGCCTAGAGCTGTTAACTTCTTCATTAAACCTGATAAAAAAGAAGTATTTGAAAAATTATTTAACAAATATTTTAGTAATGATTTTGATTTATATCCAATGTCTGAAATAATTGAATCAAAGTTATTTGGAGATGGAAAAGAAAACGAAATATTTAGAGATGCACTAGGGGACTACTTAGCTATTGCTAAAGCTGATAAAACTCTATTATATATAGGCGGTGAAGAGCTAGCTTCTCATCATGCTGGTTATACAGATGATGAAATATTAGTTCCTCTAATTGTAATTAAGACTAGGTAACTAGTCTTTTTTATGTTATAATGAATACAAGGATGTGATAAAATGAAAACTTGTAAAGGTATTATATGGGGTGTAGCATTTGTAATAGCAGGTATTTTACTTTGCTTAGATGCATTTGAGGTAATAAACTTTGATATCTTTTTTGATGGATGGTGGACTTTATTCTTAATTATTCCAGGCTTTGTTGGAATTTTTGCTGATGAGCATAAGGTAGGAAACGGCGTTTTATTACTTGTGGGTATATTATTATTACTTGCATGTCAAGATGTTATTTCCTTTAACATATTAGGTAAGCTAGCTTTCCCAATTGTTATCTTAGCTATAGGTGTATCTTTACTTTGTAGTAATATGATTAATAAAGGTATTAGAAAATCTATTGATGAAGTTAATGCTGGAAGTAAAGCACAAGGTGAATATAATGCTATATTTTCAGGACAAGATATTAAGCTTGATAAGGAAGAATTCAAAGGCACTAATATTAATACAATATTTGGTGGTATTAAACTAGATTTAAGAGATGCTAAAATTAAAGAAGATGTAGTAATTAATTGTAAAGCTATCTTTGGCGGAATTGATTTAATAATGCCTTCAAATGTTAGAGTTAAAGTTAAGTCTAGCTGTGCATTTGGTGGAGTAGAAAACAATAATACTAATGATGATGCTAAAGTTATTGTCTATGTAGATGCTACTTGTGTGTTTGGTGGAATTGATATTAAGTAAATTAAAGAAACTAGATACTTCTAGTTTCTTTTGCATTATATAAGGAGGATATATGAAGGAAAAGTTAATTTCTATAGTAATTATAATTATTTCTTTTATTGCTTCAATTTTTATATATGAATATTTTAGTAAACCAAGTGTTATTACTAATTATGAAGAGGGAATATTTGATACTTTTAGAGTACATAAAATAGAAATAGAGCTTGCGGATAAAGATTTAAATGATTTAAGAAGTAATCCTCTTCTTAAAAATAAATATAAGGCTAATGTTATTATAGATGGTGAATCTTTTAATGATGTATCTTTTGCTACTAAAGGAGAATTTACTCTTGAAGCTGCTGTTAAAGCAAATTCTTCTAGATATAGTTATAAGATTAACTTTGGAAAATATAATAAAGAGCAATCATATTATGGTTTGGATAAGATTAATCTAAATAATGTTTATTCTGATTATACATATATGAAAGATTATATATCATATTTTATAATGAGAAATAATGGTGTTTATGCACCTCTTTGTAGCTATGCTAATTTATATATTAATGGGGAAGAAGCTGGGCTTTATTCTATTGTTGAAGAGGTTGAAGATTCATTCATAAGTAGAAATGAAATTTCTTCTGATAGCATTTTATATAAACCGGAGAATAATAACAAAGATCATATTTTGCTTGGGTCAGATTTACTATATAGGGGAAGAGATACTAATAATTATATTGATATATTTGATAATGCTCAAAGTAAGATTGATGAAGATGATGAAGAAAGAGTAATTGACGCTATTGAAGCACTATCAAGTAATGATTTAGATAAGATTAATGAATATTGGGATATGGACAGCGTTATAAATTATTTTGCAGTTAATAATTATTTGTTAAATTTTGATTCATATATTGGAATAAATAGTAAGAATTATTTTTTACTTGAAAATGATAAGTTTACTATTCTTCCTTGGGATTATAATATGTCTTTTGGGGCATTTAGTGATAAAGGGTTTGGCACAGTTAGTAATACTTTAATTATTAACTATCCTATAGATACTCCTCTATATAATGTAGATATTGATGATAGGCCTTTATGGAGAGTTGTTCATGATTTTTATTTAGATAAATATCATGAAAGAATTAAAGAAGTTATAAGTAAATCTAGTTTATATAAGAGTGAGATTAAAAGAGTTTTTACTTTAATTAAAAAGTCTGTTAAAAAAGATTGTACTTCATTTACTGATTATGAATCTTTTGCTTATGCTATTAATGTTCTTAAAAGTACTATTGATTATAGAACTGAAAGCATTAGAGGGCAATTGAATGGTAGTATTCCTTCTACAAGCGAAGGACAGGAAAAAGAATTTGCTAAGCTTGTTAGAGTTAAAGATATTAATATTTATGATATGGGAAAATAAATACTTATGATATAATGTTTTAGTAAGAGGTGTATCAATTGAAAAAAATAGTTTTGGTAATTTTGATTTCTTTAGTATTATCAGGGTGTGATAAAGCACCATATAAAAAGGAAACTTGCTGTGAATGCAAAGATTATCCTGGGTATGATGTTTGCTGTGATTGTGATAACCCATATTTAAATAAATAATTTTGGAGGTATTTATATGGAATTTTTAAAAAAGAATAAGAATATTGTTGTATGTTTATTAGCTGTTATTATTATTTTTACATTATATGTAATTTATAACGGTGGCCTTGTTGATAACGACTTTGTAGTTACTGTAGGATTTGACAGTGAAAATATTACTTTAAGTAAGGATGCCATTATTACTAGTTTTACTGGAGAAAAAGGTGAGGCTAAGCTTGTTGAGTTTAATGATACTTACAATGTTAAACTAAATGGTAAGAAAGATAAAGAATATACTTTTACAGTAAAAGATGGAGATAAAGAATATACTTTTACTTATTCATTTAATAAAAAAGATAGCACTATTAACTTCAATTTGAAAAAGTAACTAATAAAGTACTTGCTTATAAGAAAGATAAGTGATATAATCTTCTCATAAATCTGTTATATGAGGACAAGATAAATAGGAAAATACTTTTTAGAGAGTCTATGGTTGGTGAAAATAGATAATGATTCTTATTTGTTACTACCTTATTAGAGATGTAATAACATACGAGTAGTTTCGTTATAAACTAGAAAGTTAAATAAGGGATGGTACCGTGCATAAGCACTCCTATGTACCATCCTTTTTTATTTTTAAGGAGGAAAAAATATGGTAAATTTTAAAGAAGACAAAGAACTAAATGTTTTAAACCACAGCTGTGCTCATTTGATGGCTCAAGCAGTTAAACATTTATACCCAGAAGCTAAGTTCTGGGTAGGACCAGTAGTAGAAGAGGGGTTCTACTATGATATTGATTTAGGCGATAAAGTAATTAAAGAAGAAGACATTGCTGCTATCGAAAGAGAAATGAAAAAGATTAGCAAAGATGGTAAGAGAATTGTTAGACATGAAATAAGCAAAGAAGAAGCTTTAGAGATGTTCAAAGATGATCCATATAAGATTGATTTAATTAGTAGAATGGATGAAAACGAACAAGTAATATCTTGCTATAGCCAAGGAGATTTTACTGACTTATGTCGTGGGCCACACGTTGAAAGCGTTAAAGAATGTAAATATTTTAAACTTATTAAGTTTTCTGGTGCATACTGGAAAGGTGATTCTAAAAACAAAATGCTTCAAAGAATATATGGTGTATGCTTTCCAACAGAAGAAGGACTTAATGAACATTTAAGAATGCTTGAAGAAGCTAAAGAAAGAGACCATAGAAAGATTGGTAAGGATCTAGGAATATACATGCTTTCTGATTTAGTAGGAAAGGGACTTCCTATGTATTTACCTAATGGATTTACTTTATGGAATATTTTAGAAAACTATATTAGAGATAAAGAAATCAAAAGAGGATATGTACATGTACAAACTCCACCACTTGGAAATGTAAACTTATATAAAACAAGTGGACATTTAGATCATTATAAAGATTCTATGTTCCCAATCATGCAGGTAGAGGATGAAGAGTATGTTTTAAGACCTATGAACTGCCCTCATCATATGGTAATGTACGCTAATGATTTACATTCATATAAAGATTTGCCTCTTAGAATAGCTGAGATTGCAAGAGATTGTAGATATGAAGCAAGTGGAGCCTTAAAAGGAATTGAAAGAGTTAGAACATTCTGCCAAAATGACTGTCATATATTCTGTACACCAGAACAAATTGAAGATGAATTTAAAGGAGTTATTGACTTAATCCTTGAAGTATATAAGGAACTAGGACTTAAGAATTATAGATTTGAACTATCTCTTAGAGATCCTGAAGATAAAGTTAAATATCATCAAGATGACGAGATGTGGGAAAAAGCAGAGAATGCTCTTAGAAAAATTATGGATGATTTAAATATTCCGTATGTTGAAAAAATAGGTGAAGCTGCCTTTTATGGTCCTAAATGTGACGTACAAGTACAACCTGCTGTAGGTAATGAGATTACTTTATCTACTTGCCAAATAGATTTTTGTCTACCTATGAAGTTTGATTTAAGTTATATAGATAAAGATGGATCTAAGAAGACTCCAGTTGTTCTTCATAGAGCTATATTAGGTTCAATTGATAGAGCAATTGCATTCTATCTTGAAGAAACTAAAGGAGCACTACCTCTTTGGCTTGCACCTAATCAAATCAATGTAATTCCAGTTAATAATCAATATCATTTAGATTACTCTAAGGAACTTTACAATAAGCTTAGAGAAAACTATAGAGTAACTTTAGATGATAGAGAAGAAAAACTAGGTTATAAGATGAGAGAGAGTGTTATTAAGAAAACTCCATATACTTTAATAATTGGACAAAATGAAGTAGATAATAAGACTGTAAGTTATAGAAGATATGGATCAGAAGAAACTAAGACTGTATCTTATGAAGAGTTTGTTTCTATGATTAATAAAGAAATAGAAGATAAAGAACTATTAGTTAAATAGTTCTTTTTGTATAATATTAAATACATGAATTGACAAATGTACTATTATATGGTACAATTTATACATAAATATGAGGCAGATATTCATATTTGTACTAAAATAAAATACAATTATTGACAAAATGTACAATATATGCTATAATTTAATTACTAATGGGGGGTTGTTAAATATGAAAGGTAGATTTTTACTTGATTATTTAGAAGAAAACGAATTTAAAAAACTTGAAAGAAGTCTTAAGAAATATAACATGATGGCTTATAAGAAGCTTATGTTTGATTATTATCCTGCTTTAAGAAGAGGAGAATTCTTAGGTGAACTTGTGTCTATAAATAAGCATGAAAATACTGAAAGCTATGATTTACAATTACCAACAGATTCTTTATTTATTAAAGTTTATGGTAAAGTAAAACTTTCTTATACAGTTTATAAAGATCAAAACGTTGTTATGCTTACAGGTTTAGAGCCTAGAGGAATATTAATGGATGGTCATAAATCTGAGTTAACTGCTTATAAAGGAATAATGATTTCTAAAGCAAATGCTCAAAAGGAAATGTTTAAAATAGACTTACTTAGTAGATTAGAGGATAAATAACAAGATTTTAATAAATCTTGTTATTTTTTTGTTGCAAATAAAAATGTTTTGTAGTATTATTAAGTAGTAAGTTTTATTGGACCCTTAGCTCAGTTGGTTAGAGCATCCGGCTCATAACCGGGCGGTCGCAGGTTCAAGTCCTGCAGGGTCCACCACTTATATTTAAGTTGCACGTGTGGCGAAATTGGCAGACGCACTAGACTTAGGATCTAGCGGAGAAATCCATGGGGGTTCAAGTCCCTTCACGTGCACCATATTTTAGGTAATTAATTAAGTGTCGGCTTAATTTAATTATACATATCAATTCTATTTATTAGAATTGATTTTTTCTTTCTTATTTTATTATTTATGATATAATATATAAGCATTGAAGGAAGGTTTTGGACTTTATGAGTGAAGAGGCAAATTTATATAAAACTGATGATAGAAAATATGTTCTTAGAAGAAATTGTAGTTTTTTAAAATGGTATAACAGTTTATTAAATGGGCATTATGAACCTACTATAAGCTTAAGCGATATGCAAGAACTAATTGATTATATTAATTATTGGTGTACTAGAATTAAATATCCTGATAGAGATTTAGATTATAATGATGGCATTAGAAATCCTAGATTTAAGGATGTAGAACCACTTTCTGGTGCTTTAACTATGAAGCAATTTTTGTATAGACTTAACTATGAAGAGCTTTGTCTAATGGAATGTAAATATAGAAATCCTGGTTATTATTTGCATAATGTTTATATTAAAAGAAAGAGAGCAGGGCTTAATCATGAGATAATGATGAATATATATTATCTAAATGATAAAGAAAATTCTCATTTTGTAGTAAAGGCTGATGAATCAACCGGAATAGTGATCCCTAGTGAAGAACTTAGTAAATATGTTAATTTTGATAAAGATGTTTATCTAGATGATTTATTAATGACATTCAGTGATTTATACTGTGATGAACTTGATTTTAGTGAGTTAGTTCGCACTATATACAATCATAACTGTGATTTAGAGCTTAGAAAACATATATTAGAAGTTGCTATACTAAAAGTATTTTATTCTAGTTCCTCATATAAGAAAGGATTTACTAGAGCCAAGAAGTTTATTGATGAAGTTAATGAACAATTTGGTGTAGATATTTCTTTCGAGGAATTTAAAAAAGCAACTATTAAGAATTATTGTTCTGAAGAAGAGGAAGAAAATAAAAAAGATAGTTTTATACACTGTAGAAAGAGAATGTTAGAAGGTGAAAGAAAGTAGTATTTTATTACTACTTTTTATTTGTTTAAATAAATGATAAAATATAATTGGTGGTAGTATGAACAAAAAGTTTATTGAACTAAGAGAAGAATATAAAGAAATTATATATAAATCATATAGTATTCAATATCTAGATGATTTAGTTATTACATTTAGATTTGAAATACCTGGGCTTAGCGTGTTTGAGCCTTCTATTACTATAAGTAAGAATAGTATTACTAATAATAATATAGATGATAATTTAGTATCTAATATTGCTTTTAGAATAGGTTTAATTGAGCTTATTAGTTATTATAAATGTGTATGCCCTAAGAAGGTAGTTATTGAAGCTGGGTATATTGATAAAGATGAAGAAAAATGGTTTAAAAAGCTATTCTTTAATGGACTAGGGGAGTTTTTCTATGTTAATGGAATTGATATTAGTGAAGAAGAGTTATTTGATTTTGATGTTAGAGGTTCATTAATAGAAGTAAGCGATATTAATTATATAGGAAAGGGCAATTTGGTTCCTGTAGGTGGTGGAAAAGACTCTAGCGTTTCTTTAGAACTTCTTAAAAACTTTGATAATAAGTGTTTTGTTATTAATCCCAAAGATACTCATTTAAACTGCGCTACTGATGAAGTTTATAGCGTTAAGAGAGTTATAGATAAGAATTTGCTTGAACTTAATAAGCAGGGATTCTTAAACGGTCACACTCCTTTTAGTGCTATCGTAGCTTTTGTTTCTTATTTAGTTGCTTATCTTTCTAATAGAAAATATATAGTTTTATCTAATGAAGGTAGTGCTAACGAATCTACTGTTATTGGTACTAATATTAATCATCAATATAGTAAGACTTATGAATTTGAAAGAGACTTCTACTTATATACTAAGAAGTATTTTAAGATTGATATTAATTACTTTAGTTTACTTAGACCTGTTAGAGAAGTACAAATAGCTTATTTATTTTCTAAGTTTAAGGAATACCATACTTTATTTAGAAGCTGTAATGTAGGAAGCAAAGAAACTCCTTGGATATGGTGTGGTAAATGCCCTAAGTGTTTATTTGTCTATATTATTATGTATGCTTTTTTAACTAAAGAAGAAATGATTAATATATTTGGCAAAGATTTACTTAATGATAAGGAATTAGAGAAGTCTTTCTTAGAGTTAATAGGCGAAGCAGAAACCAAACCATTTGAATGCATAGGTACTATTGATGAAGTAAGATGGGCTATGAATAGGATTATTAAGAAAGATTATTCTTATTTAAGTAATTTATATAGAGATAATTATTTTGAAGATATAGACATAGATTTAAGTAGATGTATATATGAAAATAACGTTCCAGAAGAGTATTTAAATCTATTAAAAGAGGCGATTAAGGATGCAAGATAAAATA
>JAEEZR010000028.1 GCA_016292035.1 Caryophanales bacterium | reverse complement strand
GTTTTCTTTTTAAAGCTATTTTTATATTCTTCTATTTCAACTGTATTTGCTACTAGCATTTCTTTTTCGAATATTACATATTCAACTCTTGCTAGATTTTTGTTAAAAAATATAGGAGTGTAAGTTACATCAAAAGAATATCTAAAGTATTTAGAACTGTAATATTCTTCTTTTTGAGTATCTAGATGAGCAGTACATTTACTTTCTATGTCTTTTTTTCTGATTATTGGAAACAAACGCCCTGTATATATTTCTTTTGCATATTTAAATCCATCTTCACTTTCGATTATTTCAAATATAAGGTTATCACATATATATAGTTTGGTAGACACATTTATTAAATCATTATCATGCATAAAAATATTGTAAAATGGAGTGCTGTAATCTATTGTATCGGGTTCTAGGTTTAAATCTGCACTTGCAGTATATCTATCTTTTTTTAGTATTATACTTACTACTTCTTTTAACTTATCATCACGATTCCAATAAATATCTTCTAATAAACTATCTACTAAATTATATGCTAATATGGTATCACTTTTGGTTGCGGTTTCATTGGACTGTGTATAATTGACTGTTCTTTTCCCATCATTTTCTAGTTTTTTTAGGCTAGCCTTATAGTATATTTTGTTCATGTTTATTCCTTTCTAAGAATACTTTGGTTAAATCTTGAGCGGTTATTTTAGAATATATTTCATCTATAGCACCAGTATCCTCTAAAAGTGGATTGTGGCTATTAGTATCTGCTTCAAATAGTAAAATATTACCATATTCTCCCATTTGATGTAGTATTTCTCTTGAAACAAATATGTCTCCTTTTGAATAAATGATTAAAGTATTAATTTTTTTCTTTAAGAAGTAATATAATTCTTCATTAATCCATTTTTTACTTTTTATAAATAATAATATATTTTTAATCTTTTTTAATCCCCATTTCATTTTAGATGATTCATTAATAGTTACTTTATTTGAAGGCACTATTTGATTTCTTTCTTCAGGATAAACAGTGTCAAATTCTGGTGAAACAAAAGTAATAGAAGATATATTATCTAGTCTATTTGCAAGCAAAAGAGCATAGTTGCATCCCATAGAATGCGCTACTAAATTAATGTTTTCTTCTCTTGGTAGTTTTAGCATTAAGTAATTTGCTATTTCTTCTTTAGATAAGCCACTTAGCTCTGTATAGTCATCTATTAAAGATTGAAATTCTATTTCTTTGTCATTAAACATATTTTTTAATAAGTTTAATTCTTCTATATTTGTTAACATTCCTTTTAAGTAATATACTTTCATGTTATCGCCTCTTTGATTAGTTATTCTATCATTTTATGTATTCTTTATCAATAAAAAAACGAACTATAGTAGTTCGCACTGTTTATAATATTGGTAGCGGGAGGGGGATTCGAACCCTCGACACCACGGGTATGAACCGTGTGCTCTAGCCAACTGAGCTATCCCGCCATTTCATAAAACAAATAAATGATAACAAATTTTATGCGTTTAGTCAATAAATACTTTAAAGATTTTCTTATTTATGTTATTCTATTAATAGTAAAGGGTGTGCTAGTTATGTTAGGAAAGTTACTTGCAATTAATGAAAATGTTTTAACTTATGAGAATAAATCTGAAAAGTCTATTGCTTATTTAATGAACTGTCATATTGTATTTGATGAAGCTGATAGAAAGATAGTAGGAGAGTTAATTAGATTTAGTGAGAGAGATATAGATATTTTACTTTTAGGAGAAATAAGAAACAATGTATTTTTTCCTGGCACTATTAAGAAGCCTTCTAGTCAAGGAAGAGTAATATCCCTTCAAGAGCTTGAAACTATTATAGGAAAGCAAAAGGATGAAGTAGGTTTAGTTAATATTGGTAATTCTGCTATTTATAAAGATTTTAAAATTAATGTTAGTATAAATGATTTATTTGCTAATCATCTTGCTATTATAGGTAATACTGGTAGTGGTAAGTCATGTGCTGCTACTGAAATTCTTCAGAATTTATTTTATAGTGAATTTAGACCTAGAAATGCACACTTTGTTATTTTTGATGCTTATGGAGAATATAAAAATGCATTTACTAAGATGAGTGAACATGGTCTTAACTTTAAGAGAGTTACTACTGATATAAATGAAGGTGGAGATGAAACACTAAAAATACCTTTAAGTTTTCTAGAAGTGGATGACCTAGCAATACTTCTTTCAGTTACTGAAGCAGATCAACTTATGGTTTTAGAGAAGGCACTTAAACTTGTATATATCTTCACTAGTACTGATGCTAAGGCAGTTGATTATAAGAACAATATTATTGCTCAGTGTATACTTGACATTTTAACTAGTGGAAAGAGTTCTACTCAAATAAGAGACCAAATTATAGCCGTTTTAACGCATTATAATACTCCTGAAATATCTTTAGAAGCTAGTATTAAGCAGGTAGGTTATGATAGAACATTAATGCAATGCTTACTTATAGATGATCAAGGTAAGATGAATGCTATTTCTCTTGTTACTGATTTTATTAAAAGCTTTATTAAGCTTACATTTGATGAAATAATTGTTGATAAGACTAGTGTATATACACTTAATGATTTATATTATGCTTTAGAGTTTGCTCTTATAAGTGAGGGAGTACTTAATAACAGCAGAAGTTATGATAAGAATAATATTTTAAAGACTAGACTTCAAACTATTATTAATAGTGATCATAGGGATATATTTAACAGTGAAGTTTATATTAGTAAACCTGATTATGTTAGAAAGTTTTTCTCTTTTGAAGAGAAAGATGTACAACTTGTTGACATTAATTTAAATCAACTTGATGATAGATTTGCTAAGATAATTACTAAACTTTTATCAAAGTTATTCTTTAACTATACTGCTTCATTAGATGAAAGAGGCAGCTATGCAATTAACATTATCCTAGAGGAAGCTCATAGATATGTTCAAAATGATAGTGATATAGATGTTATTGGTTATAACATTTTTGATAGAATTACTAAGGAAGGAAGAAAATATGGCTGTTTCTTAACATTCATTACTCAAAGACCTAGTGAGCTTTCATCAACAAGTTTATCTCAGTGTTCTAATTTCTTAGTATTTAGATTATTTTATCCAAAAGACTTTGATATGGTTAGAAGCATTAGTACAAATGTTGATGAAGAGACTGTTAATAAGATTAAGACGTTAAGTAGTGGGTGTTCTCTTTGCTTTGGTACAGGATTTAAAATACCTTTACTTGTTAATTTAAGTTTACCTGAACCTATGCCTGAAAGTACATCTTTAAGACTTGATAAGCTTTGGTATTAGTTTTGACTTTATTAACAAAAACATATATAATACAAGACTATAACAAGGAGTGATATTATGAAAGAAGTTATTGTCACAGGTGATAGACCTACTGGGTGCCTTCATTTAGGGCATTATGTAGGTTCACTTAGAAATAGAAAAAGGCTTCAAGATGAAGGCAAATATGATATGTATATTTTCTCTGCAGATATGCAAGGTCTTACTGATAATGCTAAAAATACAGAAAAGATAAGAGAAAATGTATTTGAAGTTATTAAAGATAATTTGAGTGTTGGAATAGACCCGGAAAAAGTTACTATATTTGTTCAGCCTGGTGTTCCAGAGTTAACTGAACTTACTACTTTTTATGCTAATTTAGTAACATTATCTAGATTAAAGAGAAATCCTACTGTTAAAGATGAAATTAAGCAAAGAGGATTTGAGGAGAGCATACCTGTTGGATTTATGATGTATCCAATTAGTCAAGCAGCAGATGTTACTGCATTTGACGCTACTGTTGTTCCAGTAGGAGAAGATCAAATTCCAATTATGGAACAAGTTAATGAAATAGTTGATACATTTAATAAATTATATGGTGAAACTTTAGTTAGACCTAAGGTATTACTTCCTGAAAATAGTAATGCTAGAAGACTTCCTGGAACTGATGGTAAAGCTAAGATGAGTAAAAGCTTAAATAATTGTATTTATTTATCAGATGATTCTGAAACTGTTAGAAAAAAAGTTATGAGCATGTTTACCGACCCTAATCATATTAGGGTAGAAGATCCAGGTAATACTAAAGATAATCCTGTATTTATATATTTGGATGCTTTCTGCACTGATAGAGAAAAATATAATGAACTTAAAGAACACTATGAAAGAGGTGGACTTGGCGATAAAGTAGTTAAAGAATACCTTTATGAAGTTATTGAAGAAACATTAGCACCTATTAGGGAGAGAAGAAAATACTATGATGAACATCCAGAATTAGTAGAAAAGATTGTTAAAGAAGGTACTCAAAAAGCTAGAATAAAAGCTAAAGAAGTATTAAGTAGAGTAAGAAAAGCTGTTGGAGTTGAATATTTTGAAAGCTAACAACAGCTTTTTAATTTGACTATATAGTAAAAATTTTGTAAAATTATCTTAGAATAGAGGTGGCTTTTGTGAAGAGAAAAAGTATTGATTTATCGCTTATTACATCACTTATATTTGGGATAATTCTATTTATATGTGGTTGTGTTTTTCTACTTTGTAATTTTGAGGGAGAAATATTATTAGGTTTTTATCCTATAACACTTTATATTTTTGCTTTTGTTTCTTGTTTATCTTATTTTGTAGCAAGAAAAGAAGGAGACTATGAGTATTTACTTCAGACTCTTATATATGTAATGTGTGCTTCAATAGTGTATATATTTGCTGATCAAGGTAACCTTGTACTTAGTAGTTCTCTTTCAGTTTTTACTTTCTTATTTATGCTTAATAGACTATTAAAGATACGTTATTTAAGAAGTATTAATAGTTTTATGTGGATAGTTAAAGCTTACGGTACATTTTTAGTAGTAGTGCTTGGAATACTTACTTCTTATAATTTATATAATTCAATTAGTATTTCAAGATATATGCTAGGATATTTTAATATTACTTTTTCTATTATAGTTACTATAGAAGCTTTATGTGAAATGTTTATTAGTGAAAGTAAGTTTAAAAGATTTATTTTAAAGTTATTAAAAGTAGAGAATAAACTTGAGAATGTTAGTGAAGTAAATAATAAAAAGTCTAATAAAAAGAAAACTAAAAAATAGTTTTCTTTTTTCATATTTTTAAAAGCCTTTCATATGTTTTAATGAAGGGAGAATATATGGAAGCAATTAAAGTTTCAAGTAAGAGTGTTCCACAGAAAGTTGCTGGCGCTATTTCAAATCTATTTAGAGATAATAATGAAGAAGTAGTTGTTAGTGCTATTGGTGCTGGTGCTCTTAATCAAGCGATTAAAGCAGTTATTATTGCAAGGGGTTTTTTAGCTCCTGCTGGAATTAATATTGTGCTTGTTCCTGCTTTTTCTGATATTAGTATAGATGGAGAAGAAAGAACGGCTATCAAATTAACTCTAAAGGCTTTATAAGCCTTTTTTAAGTGGAATATTTTTATAAGGTGTGTTATCATTATTATAGGTGAATAATATGAAAAGTAAGAATGGATTTACACTTGTTGAATTATTAGTAGTGCTAGTCTTATTACTTGCACTTACTACTACTGCACTTTTAAGTATGAGTAGAATTCAAAAAAATGCTACTAATAAAAGATATAGAGAGCTTATTAAAGAGGTAGAAATGGCTGGCGATATATATCTAAGTGTACATCCAGAGATAAGTGAAAGACTTATTAATTCTGAAAGTGAAAGTGAATGTATTAAAATTTATAAATTAATTGATGAGGGTCTTCTTAGAAGTGATTTAAAGAATCCATCTACAGGGCAGAGAATACCCGCTAATTTGTGTATTGATGTTTCTATTAATGATGGTGTTTTAGAGAGTCATTTTGATTTAGAGTAGCGGAGGATATATGTCTATTTTTGATTTATTTAGTGTTAAGAAGAAGATTAACGCTCCTTGGGAGAAATATTATACTAAAGAAGAGTTAAATGAAAATATTAGGGATATAAGTATGTACGATCAAATTAAGGAGAGTGCTAGTCTTTATCCTAATAACAGGGCTATTTTGTATGAAGGAAGAAGTATTTCTTATAAAGAACTTATTAGTAAAGTAGATACTGTTGCTAAGGGACTAGATAAACTTGGAGTAAAAAAGGGAGATATTATTACAGTAATGCTTCCTAATATTCCTGAAGTACTATATTTTTTATATGCTGCTAATAAGTTAGGTGCAATTCTTAATATGACTCATCCATTATCTGCAGAAGAAGAAATAAAAGAAACTCTTTTATCAACTAATAGTAGATATTTGGTTATATATGATCAGCAGTATAATAAAATTAAAAACATAATTAGTAAGACTAATGTTGGTAAAGTTATTTATGTTAGTCCTGCTTGTTCTTTAGGATTATTTAAGAAAATAGGCTATAATCTTACATCTAAAAAGAAAATACATAAATTTCCAATTAGCTATTTTTACATAAGTTATAAGAACTTTTATAGACATAGCAAGAGACTTAAAGAAATAAGTGTTGATACTTTTGGGAAGAATACGCCTGCAGTTATTTTACATTCAGGTGGAACTAGTGGTAAGCCTAAAAATGTAGTTATTCAAAATAGAGCATTTATATTTGGTGCTAGAGGAGAAGAAATTGATCTTGTTAGATTAGAAAGGGGAGATAGCGCTCTTGCTATTATGCCTAACTTTCATGGATTTGGACTTTCTGTTTTAATGCATACGCCTCTTGCTCTTGGTTGTTCAACTATATTAGTGCCTAAGTTTAATGCTAAGAAGTTTGATACTTTATTTAAGAAGACTAGACCTACATGTGTACTTGGAGTACCTACTTTATTTGAAGCGTTAATTAAAAGTAAGAATGAGAAGAAGTTAGATTTATCATTTTTAAAATATGTTATAAGTGGTGGAGACTTACTTCCTAAATCTTTAGAAGATAAGATTAATGATTATCTATATGAACATGGTTCAAGTGCTAAGATAACTCAAGGATATGGCCTTTCAGAAGCACTAGCTTGTGTTACTATGGCTCATGATAGTGTTAATAAAAGTGGTTCTGTTGGTATACCTCTTGCTGGTAATCATATTAAGATAATTGATCCTGCTAGTAGAGAGGAAATGCCTTATAATGAGGTAGGAGAGATAGTAGTTCATAGTAAAGCTTTAATGATGGGCTATTTAAATGATGAGAATGAAACAAATGATGCTCTTCAAATGCATGATGATGGCCATGTATGGCTTCATACTGGAGATTTAGGCTATATGGACGAAGATGGTTTCTTGTTCTATAAAGGTAGAATTAAAAGGATGATAGTTTCAAGTGGTTACAATGTTTATCCTTCTCATGTAGAAGAGGTAATAGAAAGGCATCCTGCAGTACTTCAGTGTACTGTAGTAGGTAAACCTCATCCATATAAGATGGAAGTGCCTAAAGCATTCATTATCTTAAATGAAGGATATTCAAGAGTAGAAACTAGACCAGAGCTAGTTGAATATTGTAAAAAGAACTTAGCTAAATATATGATTCCTCAGGAAATTGTTTTTAGAAGAAGTCTTCCTAAAACTAAACTTGGTAAGGTAGATTTTGCAACTCTTGCTAATGATAATAATGAAGATGATTAAAAAGCGAATTATTCGCTTTTTTTTAGTAGTTAAATGATTAATGTTTGTCTTGACTATCATATATTTGTTTGATAATATATTGTTGAATAAAAGAAATGAATTAGGAAATATTATTAGTGAGGTTATATATGGATACTATTAAAATAAGGGGAGTAAGAGAAAATAATTTAAAAAATATAGATATAGATTTACCTAAGAATAAGCTTATTGTTATGACTGGTGTTTCAGGAAGTGGTAAGTCTAGTTTAGCATTTGATACTATTTATGCTGAAGGTCAAAGAAGATATGTTGAAAGTTTAAGCGCATATAGTAGGCAATTTTTAGGTAATACAGATAAACCTGAGGTAGACTCTATAGATGGATTATCTCCTAGTATTAGTATTGATCAAAAGACTACTAATAAGAATCCTAGAAGTACTGTAGGTACTGTTACTGAGATTTATGATTATTTAAGACTTCTATTTGCTAGAATAGGTGTTCCATACTGCCCTAAACACAAGAAACCTATTAAGAGTCAATCTATAGAAGAAATGGTTAATAAGATTATGGAAGAACCAGAAGGCACTAAGATGGAAATTCTAAGTCCTATAGTAAGAGGAGAAAAAGGTACTTATAAGGACTTAATTGATGAACTAAGAAAAGATGGTTTTGTAAGAGCAAGAATAGATGGTGAAGTTAGAGACTTAAGTGAAGACATTTCTCTAGAGAAAAATAATAAGCATAATATTGAATTAGTTATAGATAGACTAGTGTTAAAAGAGGGAGTTAGATCACGTTTATTTGAAGCTATTGAATTAGCTTGTAGTAAAGCTGATGGTAAAGTGATTGTAAATATCATTGGTGATAAAGAATTAATAATGAGTGAAAAATATGCTTGTCCTCTTTGCAATTATTCTTTAGAAGAGTTAGAGCCAAGAAGTTTTTCATTTAATAGTCCATTTGGAGCTTGCCCTGAATGTAAAGGGCTTGGAGTTAAGATGCATATAGATGAAGATTTATTAATACCTGATAGATCTTTAAGCATTATGGATGGAGCTGTTTCATCTTTTCAAAGTGGTGAAACTTTAAATATTTATTTTAAGAAACTAAACAGTGTAGCAGAGTACTATGGTATTGATTTATATAAGCCTGTAAAAGATTTAAAGAAGGAAGAGTTTAATACTATTTTCTATGGATCTAAAGATAAAATAAAGATGGTTACTGAAACTAGAAGTGGAAGTATTTTAAAAAGCTATGATTATTTTGAAGGTATTATTAGTAATTTAAATAGAAGATATATGGAAACTACTTCTCCTCAGATAAGAGAATGGATAGAAGGCTATATGACTGAACTTACTTGTCCAGTATGTAAAGGTGCTAGACTATCTGAAAAGATGCTTAATGTTTTTATAGGTGGTAAAAATATTTATGATGTTACTAATCTTAGTATAAGAGATTTAATTAAATTCTTTGATAATTTAAAGCTTAATAAAGAAGAAAAAGAAATATCTTTCTTAATTATTAAGGAAATAAGAGAAAGATTAGAGTTTCTTCATAATGTAGGATTAGACTATTTAACACTTTCTAGAAGTGCCGGAACTCTAAGTGGAGGAGAAAGTCAAAGAATTAGACTAGCTACTCAAATAGGAAGTAAACTAAGTGGTATTCTATATGTGCTTGATGAACCTAGCATTGGTCTTCATCAAAGAGATAATGATAAATTAATTGCTTCTTTAAAAGAAATGAGAGATTTAGGTAATACACTAATAGTAGTAGAGCATGATAGCGACACTATGCTTGCTGCAGACTATTTGGTTGATATTGGACCAGAGGCAGGAGAAAAGGGAGGATACGTTGTAGCTAAGGGTACTCCTAAAGAAGTAATGGCTTGCAGGGACTCTATTACTGGGCAGTATTTAAGTGGTAAACTTAAAATAGATGTTCCTAAGAAAAGAAGAAAAGGTAATGGCAAGTTTATAGAGATTAAAGGCGCTAGTGAGCATAATCTTAAAAATATAGATGTTAAAATACCTAAGGGAACATTTACATGTGTTACAGGAGTTAGTGGAAGTGGTAAGTCTTCATTAATAAATGAAATACTTTATAAGAAACTTTCTAGCACTATTTATAAATCTAAAGATAAGCCTGGATCATTTAAATCAATAAAAGGAATTGATGATATAGATAAAGTAGTTTATATTTCACAAGATCCTATTGGTAGAACTCCTAGAAGTAACCCAGCTACTTATGTAGGCTTGTTTGATTTAATTAGAGATGTATTTGCTGAAACAAAGGAAGCTAAAATAAGAGGCTATAGTAAAGGAAGATTCTCATTTAATGTAAAAGGCGGTAGATGTGAAGCTTGCCAAGGTGATGGAGTTAAGAAGATAGAAATGCATTTTCTTCCAGATGTTTATGTTCCTTGTGATGTATGTAAAGGTAAAAGATATAATAATGAAACACTTGGTATTAAGTTTAAGGGTTTAAATATAGCTGAAGTTTTGGATTTAAGAGTAGAAGATGCTTTAAAGGTATTTGAAAATGTTCCTAGAGTTAAAAGAGTGTTAGATACTATGAATGATGTAGGTCTTTCTTACGTAAGACTAGGGCAAAATGCAGTTACACTTTCTGGTGGAGAAGCTGCTAGAGTTAAACTTGCTAAAGAACTTCAAAAGAAGCCTACTGGTAAAAGTGTATTTATATTAGATGAACCTTCTACTGGCCTTCATATACATGATATTAAGAAGCTTCTTGATATACTAAACCGTATAGTTGATAACGGGGACACTGTTATAGTTATCGAGCATAATCTTGATATTATCAAAGTAGCTGACTATATTATTGATTTAGGTCCTGAAGGAGGAGACGCTGGTGGAGAAGTAGTAACAAGTGGCACTCCTGAAGATGTATGTAAATGTAAGAATAGTTACACTGGAGAATATTTAAAGAAGTATTTATAAATACTTCTTTTTGTATAAGTTAGTAAAGTATTGTGCTTACTATTTAAAAAGGTCAAAAAAAATGATATACTTTAGAAGGTGATTAATATGGCTAAAATTTATGTAAATAAAAAAGAAGTTAAAAATGAAAAGAGTGATTTTATAGTATTTCTTTTAGAGATATTTGCTGGTGCATTAGTGCTTATGCTTGCTTCTGCATTATTTAGCAACTTTTATGTAGAAAACTTTTTATATGCTATGCTTGCAAGTTTATTAATAAGCATTTTTAATGCGTCTATTAAACCTATACTTATTTTCTTAACACTTCCTGTTACAATTGCTTCTTTAGGTATTTTATATCCTATTGTTAATTTAATTATTCTTAAGTTAACAGGGTTATTTTTAGGAAGTTCATTTGTTATTAGTGGTTGGATACTTGCATTTTTTATAGCAATTTTTATAAGTGTTATGACTCTTATTTTAAAAAAGATTGTTGTAAGTTTATATAAGGAGGGAAAATAAATGAATCCCATTGCATTTACTATAGGTTCAGTTAGTATTACTTGGTATAGTATTATTATATTAGTAGGTGTTATTGTTGCATGGATAATGATAGCTGCTGAGTCTAAGAAATTTGGTATTAAGAGTGATTTTGTTACCAATTTGTTATTTTGGTCTATTTTATTTGGTATATTAGGTGCTAGACTATATTATGTTGCATTTAAATGGAGTTATTATAGTAATCATTTGAGTGAAATATATAAAGTATGGGAAGGTGGACTTGCTATACATGGTGGTATTTTATTTGGACTTATTACTTTAGTTCTTTATTGCAGGAAATATAAAATGAGTGTTCTTAGAATGCTTGATATAGTTGCTCCTTATGTTATATTTGCGCAAGCTATTGGTAGATGGGGTAATTTCTTTAATCAAGAAGCATATGGCACTATGACTACACTTAATCATTTAAGAAGTTTAAAGTTTGTGCCTGATTTTGTTATATTTGGTATGAATATTAATGGTAACTATTATACACCTACATTTTATTATGAATCACTTTGGTGCTTACTTGGTTTTGTAATTTTATTAATAGTAAGAAAACTTAAATATACTAGAATAGGTCAAACTGTTGGTTTATACTTTATTTGGTATAGTATAGGTAGATTTTACATAGAAAGTTTAAGACTTGATAGTTTAATGCTTGGAAACTTTAAAGTAGCTCAAATAGTTAGTGGAGTACTATTTATAGTAGGAGTAATACTAGTTCTTATTCAATCTAGAAAACCTAAGCTAGAAGATATGTATAATAATAAAGAAAAAGTAGAGGTTGTTCATTTTTAGGAGGAGTTAACGTGTTTGTATGTGGAAAAAATGTTGCTAGAGAGGTTCTTTCTAGTGACCAAGACATTGTGAATATTTATTTACAAGATAATTTTAATAATGAAGAGTTATTAAAATTAATTAATAAAAAGAATATTAAAGTAATTTATAAATCTCAAAGTGAAATGGATAAGACTGTAAAAGAAAATCATCAGGGCATTATTATAAATATTAGAGATTATAAGTATCATGAACTTAGTGAAGTTATTAGTGATAAAGATGCTAGTTTTATAGTCATACTTGATCATATTGAAGATCCTAGAAACTTTGGCGCTATTATAAGAACATGTGAATGTGCAAGAGTAGACTATATTATTATTCCTAATAAAAGAGAAGTTTTAGTTACAGGCGCTGTTATGAAGACTTCTTCTGGTGCGCTTTCTAATTCTAAGATAGTGCTTGTTCCTAATTTAAGAAATTCTATAGATAAACTTAAAAAAGAAGGCTACTGGATAACAGGAACTGATGCTAAAGGAGAAGACTATACTAAGATTGATTACACAGGTAAATGTGCATTAGTAATTGGTAGTGAAGGATTTGGACTTAAGCAAATAGTAAGAAATTCTTGTGATAATATTGCTAGTATTCCTCTTTTTGGAAAGGTTAATAGTTTAAATGCTTCAGTAGCGGCTGGAATAGTTATTTATGAAGCAGTTAGACAAAGAAATAAACAATGAGTGAAAGTGAAGATAGATTAATTAGTTTAATTAAGGAATATGAAGTAGTTATTAAATCTATTGTTAAGAAGTATATTAATTATGCTTCTACTCTTGGAATTGATTCCAATGATTTAGAACAGGAGGCTATTATAGGGCTTAACAAGGCTATGCACAGTTATAAAGAAGAAGAGAGTGCTTCTTTTAAGACTTATGCTAGACTTTTAATAGATAGACAAATTAAGGATTTCTTAAAGATTAATGATAAAAGTGGAAATATTATGCTTAATGAAGCTGTTTCTTTAGATGAAGATATGGCAGATGATGATTTTAGTTTATATGATGTAGTTCCCGCTAAAAGTTATTTACCACTTGATGATGTTCTTGCTAGTGAGCTTGACAGTGAAATTAAAAAGACGTTAACAGATAATGAACTTAAAGTGTATGAACTTAAGAAGGAAGGAAAGTCTAATCAGACTATTGCTAAAATCCTTAATGTTAATGCAAAAGTGGTAGAAAATACTCTTCAAAGAATTAAATCAAAAGTTAAAAAAATGATATAGTTTATACTATATTTTTTTAATTGTTATGTTGTATAATACTCTTAAGTGGAGGGCTTTTATGGAGTATGTATTAAGATATAATGATAATAAGTATAGTTTTGATGTTAAGAATAGTGAAATCATTACTTTTTTAGGTAATGGTAGTAGTGTTATTAATAACCTTATGCTTAAGAATAAAAACAACTTTATTACTATAGAAGACAATGCCATTAATAATAAAAATATAGATATTTTAAGAAATAGTGTGCGTTTTGTTGACATTGATTATATAGATATATTTAATGGTGAAACTATAATGGATGAACTTGCTTTTCCTTTAGAAAATCAAGCTATGGATAAGAAAACTATGAAAGATAAGATAGAAAGTGCATCTAAAAGATTTGGTTTTCTTAAGATTAATACAACTGCTCCTTTAAGTTTAGATGTTAGTTCTAAGGTAATGCTTCAAATAGCTTCATCTTTGATAGTAGAGCCTAAAGTACTTGTTCTTAATAATGTTCTTTGTTTACTTAATAAAGATGATAAGCTATTAGCTTTTGATATTTTTAGTAATTTTATTAAAAGTGGTGGAGTTATTTTAAACTTTACAACTGATATAGAAGAATCATTAATTAGTAATAGAATAATAGTGCTTGGTGAAGATAAAATTCTTATTGAAGGAGAGACTCTTGGAGTCTTGAATGAAGAAAGAATTATGAAAAGATTAGGATATGGTCTTCCTTTTAGAATTCTTTTATCCAAGTATTTAAAAGACTATGGTTTAATTGATAAATACTATTTAGATAATAAGAGTTTAGGAGGCGCTTTATGGAAGTAGTTTTTGATAATGTTACTTATAAAGAAAACTCTAGAACACCTCTTGAAAAAACTTATTTAAGAAAGTTTACTGTTTCTTTAGAAGGGGCTAAAGTATATACCTTTTTAGGAGATTCTAAGAGCGGTATTGATAAACTTGGTGGATTAATAAATGCTACTAGTAGTCCAATCATTGGTAAAGTAAGAGTAAATGAATTTGTAAACAATGGTAAATATATTAGAAACGTTGGTAAGCTTAGAATGAATGCTAGTGTAATAGCTGCTAATCCAAATGATATGCTATTTAATAAATATGTTAAAGATGAGCTTTCTTTTGGTCTTAAGTATTTTAAATATAAAGTTAATAAGCAATCTATAAGAGTAGTTGACGCTCTTAAATTAGTAGGCCTTAGTGAAGATTATTTAAAGAGAAGAATAAGTGATTTAACTATTAGTGAAAAGAAAAAAGTCGCTATTGCTTCTTCACTTATATTTAATCCTGAAATAATTGTATTTAATGAACCATCTATGTTTTTAATTAATAAAGATAAAGAAGAATTAATTAGACTTATTAACATGTTAGTTACTAAATATAAAAAAATGATTATTATTACTACTAAAGATACTAGTTTTGCTTATAGTGTAAGTGATAATATATATATAGTTAATGATGGAGAAATACTAGCTCGTGGCCCTAAAACAATAATTGAAAATACAGGAGTTCTTAAAGTTAATAATTTAGAAGTACCTGATATTATTGATTTTGTTAATGTATCTAATAAGATGGGCGCTAATTTATCACATACTAATAATATTTTGGATTTAATTAAGGAGGTGTATAGAAATGCTAGATAATAAATACTTTACATCTTTTTATCCAGTTAATAGTTCTATTCATAAATTAAATCCTGTTATTAAGATACTTTGCTTTTTATTAATGCTTGTTCCTATAATTGCAAGTAGTGATATTAGTTTACATTTAATAATGCTTTTTGCGGTTATATATCTTCTTTATAGTTCTAAAGTTCCTTTTAGATTCTATTTTGATACAGTATATAGTTTAAGATTTATATTATTAATTGTTGTTTTACTTTTAGCATTTAAAGATTTTTATATGGAAAATGCAGCATGCATTATTATAAAAATAGTATTAGTTATGCTTTATTTATCTATGATGTTTTATACTACTAGTCCTAGTGAACTTAAATATGGTATTGAAAAGATACTTAGTCCATTTAATCTATTTAATATTAATATTAGTCCTTTAATAAACGCTAGTGTTAATGCACTTGTATTTTTCCCTAATTTATTTATTACTGAGAAGAGAGTGTTAGTTAGTGCTTCTTCTAGAGGAGTGGATTACTTTCATACTGATATTATTTCTAGATTTTATGCTTTGATGCTTAGTTTTAAGAATACGTTTAGATTAGCTAGAGAAAGAAATAAAAAAGTTATTTTTTCTGCTTCTTTAAAAGGTTATAGTACTCATAAATATAGAACTAATTTAAGAACTAATAAAGTAACATTTAATGATGTGTTTATGATAGTTTTATTTGTAGGATTTATTGCTTTTTATGTATGGCAAAGGAGTATATCATGAGATATTTAGTTAATATTAGTTATGATGGTACTTTGTTTTATGGATCTCAAAAACAAAAAGATAAAAGAACTGTTCTTGGTGAAGTAGAAAAGGTTTTAAGTAAAATTAATAATAAAAGTATAAATGTAGTAGGTTGTTCTAGAACTGATAAGGGAGTACACGCATCTAGTTATTATTTTCATTTTGATTGTGATAAAGATATTACTATTAATTCTCTTAATAAATTACTTCCAGAAGATATTACTGTTAATAGTATTAAAGTAGTAGATGATAACTTTCATTCTAGATATAATGTTTTATTTAAAGAGTATAAATACGTTATTAATGTAGGTGATAAAGATATTTTTAGAAGAAATTATTTATATAATTATTCTAAAGATATTGATATTAATCTAGTTAATGAAGCTCTTAAACATTTTGTTGGAGAAAAAGACTTTAGAAGTTTTACTAGCGATAATGAAAAAGAGAATACCATTAGAAATATAGTAGACGCAAGAGTAGAAAAAGAAGGTAATATTGTTACTATTTATATTAAAGGTAATGGTTTTTTAAGATATATGGTTAGAAATATAATTGGATTTATATTAGATATCAATGAAGGAAAATATAGTGTTAATCAAATAGAAGATATTATAAATAAAAAAGATAGAACTAGTATAGGAGTTATGGCTCCTAGCAGTGGTCTTTATTTAAATAGAGTATTTTATGAATAAGTGTTATAATTATTAATAGAAGAGGTGGTTATATGTTAGATGTAATTAAAAAGAAAGAAATGAGAGGACTTTTAGTATCGTTTTTGATAATAGTGCTTTCTGTATTCTTAATTTTAAGACCAGATCAAATGATAGAAACTTTAATAAGAGTTATTGGTTTATTCGTTTTAGTGTGTGGGGTATTTGATTTTACTAATTATTTCATTAAGAAAGATGATGCTAAAATGATAGATATGGGTCTTTCTAAGGGGATAATGGAGATTTGCATTGGTATTTTATTCTTATTTAAATATCATGTTTTACTTGAAGTATTTCCAATGCTTCTTGGACTTTTAATAATATTTATAAATGTATTTAAACTTCAACTTTCTCTTAGTTTAAAAGAAGTTGATTCTAGTAACTATTTAACTGGTGTTGCTATTTCTAGTTTATCAATTGTATTTGGTATTATTATACTTCTTAATCCTTTTGATTCACTTAAAGTAGTAGTTATAGTTAGTGGTGCTATTTTACTTCTTAGTGAACTATCTAATATTGTTTATACTATTATAGTTTTAAGGCATTTTAAAAACTCTAATAATGTAGTTAAAGAAGTAAATGATATAGTTCCTAAAGATAATTAAGCCTTTAAGGCTTTTTTTATTTTACTTTTTTATATAGTTTTGCTATACTTATCATAGTAGGAGACTAGGTGAAACTATGGAGAAAAACATAAAACAACCTTTTAATTTTCATACTCATACTAATAGATGTGGTCATGCAGGTGAATATGATAATGAAGAATATGTTTTAGAAGCTAGGAAAAATGGATTTACTAGCTTAGGTTTTTCATGCCATGTTCCTAGAGATTTAATAGAGTATCAAGATTATAAATCAAGGATGAATATTTCTGAAGTTGGAGACTATATTGTAGATATTAGAAAACTAAAGGAGAAATATACTGATATAGATATCAAAGTTGGTTTTGAGGCAGAGTATAGTAAATATAATAGTGAACTACTATGTTCTTTAAAAGATGAAGTTGATTATTTAGTGCTTGGTCAACATGAAGTTAGAAATGCAGCTATTGATGGAAGCTATCCTCTTAAATATGCTGATAGTGTTTGTGAAGCAATGGATAGTGGTCTTTTTGATATAGTAGTGCACCCTGATATATTTTTAATGGCTAGAAATAAAATGAGTGATGAAGAAAAAGCTATTTTTGATAAGAATAAGACAGAAGCTATTAGAAAGATTTGTTATAAATCAAAAGAGCTTAATATACCACTTGAAATAAATATAAGAGGTTTTATAAGAGATAAAGCTTATCCTAGTAGTGAATTCTTTAAGATGTGTTCATTAATTGGATCACCTGTTATGTTTGGGTGTGATGCTCATTCTCCTAGTGATATTCAAAGATATCAAAGTGATATTAATAATTGCTATGAGAAAATCGGAGTAGATAATTTAAATTTTGTACTTAATAGTTATGATCCAGTTAACTATAGAAAGAATACTAATTTAGATAAATTATATAGTGAATTTAGAAGAAAAGCATATTCTATTAAGTATTATATGGCTAGAGATATAATCAATTCTATATTACAAGGAATCGAAGAAGAAAGATTTGTAGATAAAGTAATAACTACTTTATATGATAGAGAAAAGCTTCTTGAAGAAGAAGCCTTAAAAGAAAAAGATAAAGTTAAAAGAGATTTTGATATTAATATAGCTAATTATTTTACTATTAAAAGAATTAAGACTATTTTAGATGGAATAGGAGCTACTTTAGCAGAAAAAAAGAGATTAAATAAGGAATTAGCTGAAATAGCTGTTTCAGCTAAAGAATATGGTATTGCTAGTAGAGAAGAATTTGCAGATTTTGTATGTAAATTTGTGGAATATAAAAATACTAAGAACAGTTATATCAAAGCTTCTTTAGATAATGATATTAGCGCTCTTATAACAATGTATGAAGAGGCTAAGAACTCTGGAAATGGTAAGGGAGAAAGTAGGAAACTAGCTAATCCGCTTTTTAAGAGTATTGAAGATAAAAATGATGAAGATGTCTTTAATGGTTTTACTAATATAGCTATTATTGGACTTATTGTTTCATTTATTATAGGTTTTGGTATAGGTATTGCTTATATGCTTATACACATATAGGAGGATCATATGAAAGAATTTTTACCTATTGGAAGTGTTGTTATTTTAAAAAGTGAACTAGCAAGATTTATGATAACTGGATATGTAGGCGCTAATAATGTTTTAAAAGAAGTATATGACTATATTGGTTGTTTGTATCCTAGTGGAGTAGTTGATTTAACTAAGAATTACTTTTTTAATAGAGATGATATAAAAGAAGTTGTTTTTGAAGGATATAAAGATGAAAAGTGCTCTTTAATGCTTAAAGAGATTGAAAATAACTTAACAGATGAAAAGAGAAAAGAAATTATAGATAATTTATAATTGAGTGTTTTGGTGATTTGAATGGCTTTTAAGGTTGATGTAAATGTATTTTCAGATTGTAAAAGCAAACTAGGTGATTTATCTAGTTCTTTTTCAAGTGAAGCATCAAAATTTACTAATGCCAATAGCCTAATTAATTCATTAACTAACAAAATAGCATCAGGCTTTAATGCTTTATCTAGTAACGTTAATAAGATAAGCGCTGTTATGGGCAGTTTTTTAAGTGAACTTTATAACTGTGATATAACTTATTCTAAGAGTTTTAGTAGTATTAGAGAGTATAGTATAGATGATAGTAATCTTCCATTTAAGATTAAAAGTACTGAAGCTCAAGCTGGTAATTATTTTAAAACATTACTTGAAAACGGTATTAGATCTGACAGGGCTTATAAATATGCTCATGGTGAAATATCATATGAAGAATTAGCAATTGATATTTTAACTAATGGCTCTATTTATGAAAAGAGACTTGTGTATGGATACAGTGATCTTGAAGAGTTAGGTTTTTCTGATGAAGATATATGTAAGATACTACTAGGGGAAGATACTATTGATGGGGTTATTGCTAGTATTGCTGATAGTGAAGAAAAAGGCGCTCTTGAAAAATTAAAAGTTTATCAGCGATATATAAAATATGGCTATAGCGCTGAAGATGCTACTAATATATTATCTGGTAAAGTAAGTGAAAGCGATATTATTAATAAAATGTATAATAGTGAAAATGACAGTGATTTATATACCATTGCAGCTTTACTATGTGGTTTAACTGAAGATGAACAAGCGCAGATAGAAAGTAAAGGCATTAATAATGTTGATGATGTTCTTAAAGAAAAGATTTCTAAAAAATTCTATGAGATTAAATATTTTAGAGGAACTTCATATGTTACTTTTGAAGATGTAGATAAAGAAAAAGCTAGATTAAAAGAGATGCTCGGCTTATATGCCGCTATTCGTGGTATACAGACAATTGGACAAAACAAGCAATCTTTCTATAATACTGATGATCTATGCAAATATGCTTTAGGAACAGTCAATTATTATGGTGTTGATGAGGACGATGAAAATTATAAATTCTTTGCTGAAGCTGTTGAAGCATATAAGAAAAATGGAGACCGTGCACTTTACTATTATGCTCAGAAGTATCGTGAAATGCTAGGATTATCTGATGAGGACATAGCAAATCTTGAAAAGAGCAGAGGAAGCATTGGCTTTGGTGAATCATTAATTCAAGAAATAAAGGCTTTTGATAATGAACATATTAATGTTGAAACTTATAGAAAATATACTATTGATGTTCTTGCAAAGGCTGACTTTGATGAAAAATCCAAGTATGATTTTGATCAAAATGTAAATGAAGTTTGTAAAGCTGAAGCAAATAGTGATGAGCTAAATTATGCTCTTCTTAGTTTTTTAGTTAACAATTTTAATGATGAAGGATCTCTTTATACAAAACATGATGATATGGATGAAGGCTACTATATTGATGAAAATGGTGAAGTAGTTAAAGCAAGTAAAACAGATTTAGAAAAATATCTATGGTTTGTAAACGAAAATGGTGATATTATTGTTCAACCTGAGTCAACTAAGACAAGACATAGAGGCTATATTTGTATTAATGACGCTATTGAGGATAGCAACCTTGCTATTATCAAAGAATTTTGTAAAGGCGATTATGCTAGATATATGACTGAACAAGAAAAAGCTACGTTCAACTATTTGATGAGTAATAGTCCAAAAGATGGAGTCGAATATTTAAATAGTATTATTGATGCTCTTGACTGGAGATGGGAAGACTTACAAACTGCAGGTGATTCTGACTGGGCAGTTAAACATGCATTTAAGGCATCTTTAATAAGTCTTGTTCCTGATTTTAAACCAGTGGTTAATTCAGTTGTTGATAAAGTTAGTGGTGAAAAACTAAGATTTAGCAGAATTCATGATACTCATGGCACATATAGAGGAGCAGTTAGCGCTGATATTCACGAGTCAAGTGGTTTCCTTGGATTTGTTTATGACGTTGGGCTTTCTATGCTTGATTCAGTACCAGTTATTGCTACTGGACTACTTACTGGAGGTAGTGCACCTATTTTAACTGGCGCTGCAGCTTCTATTGCAACACTTACGGTATCTTCTACTTGGATGGGTAGTAAAGTATATACTAGTACATTAAATGAAGCTAAGAAGAGAGGACTAGAAGACTGGAAAGCTATGACTTATGCGCTTGGTTGCTCAGCTATTGAGTCACTTATGGAAACTTATTCAGCTGGTCATTTAGCTCATATTGAAGACCATCTAGGTGATATTACTAAAGCAGCTGTTAAAAAGGCTGAAGGCAGTAAATTTAAACAAAAATTGATATATTTTGTAGCTGCAACTCTTTCACAAGGAGCATGTGAAGGTGAAGAAGAAGGATCTACTGCTGTTGTTGAAATGATATTTGATGGAATATTAAATGGTGACATGTCTAAAAATAATCAATCATATTTAAAATATAAAACAATTTATATGAATGATGGATATAGTGAAGAAGAAGCAGAAGGAAAAGCTTTTTGGTCTGTGCTTGGAGATGATTCAAAGGAAGTTGCCCTTTCTTTTGCTGCAGGACTTACTTCAGGTATCTTCTTCGGTGGATTTAAGTCTTCTGTAGATATTTCTCAGGCTAGTAGCTATGTTGATCATGTTACAGAAATTGGAATGTTTAATGGCGATAAGAGCAAAGCATTTACTTATGTTGTAGAAAATATTGAAATATTATCAAAGATTAATGATGTAACTATTAAAGATTATATAATGCAGCAAATGGCTGAAACAGGTGATGATGCCCTTAAACAACAAATAATTAGAAATATTATTAAGGCTCATATAGATAACAATGTTAATCTAGCTTATGCAAATAGTATAAATGCTAATAATAGTAATAAAAATATATCTGGTATAAACGGATTAAACGCTAAGGAAAGTATAGGACTAAATGATAGTAAAGATTCAACTATACCTAAATCTAAAACTTCTTCGAAAACTGAAGTAGATGTTCAAAAAGAGTTTAATGAGACACTAAAAGTATTTAAAGGTGAAGAGGCTTTACCTGAAGGATATGTTTCAATTAGTGATTATAAAACTAAAGTTGCTAGAAATCTTGTCGAAAGTGGCGAATATGACTTATTAACTGGTGAGCAAAGAGGAATGCTAATTAATGACTCTGATGCTGTTCATGAAGCAGTTAAAAGTGATAAAGCTAAGAGTATTGTTGCATCTGAAGTAAGTGATAATGGAGGATTTTTAAGCATATGTTGGTATTTATATCAACTAAATGATAATGAAAGACAAGAATTAATGTCTTCTGATCAAGTTATAAAAGCTTTAGGTGAAGCTGATCCTACTACATTAAGAAATCTTATCACTGATTCATATAATAGAGGTTTTAACAATAATGGTGTAAATCTATTAGATATACCTGCTGTTAGAGAAACAGTATTAAGCAAAGATAGTGAAAGTTTACTTAAAATTGTAGGAAGCTCTAGTATGTTTAATATAATTGAAAATAGTTCTAATAGTGAAGAATTATTTGGACAAGTAATAGATAAAGTAAAAAATACTATGTCATTAGATACATTTAAAACTATTAATGGTCAATTCTTGCAAAATGATACATTTAAACAAACTGTTGATAATTATGCTGAAGAATATAAGAGTCAACTTATTGATAAGCTTACTAATGTTGCTCCAAATATGAATGCGGATGGCACAGTAAACTCTGATAATGGATTTGAGATAAGTTTTGTGGTAGATGGAAAAACATGTGTTAAGTACATTCCATCATCTAATGGTACTGTTAATATATTTGATGCTTTATCTGAATTAGAGATAGACCGTGCTTTAGTTGATGGTAAAGTTTCTAACATTGCTATTTCAGATGCTAGTGTTAGAAAGAATTTAACAATTGATTTTGATTCTCTTGAATATAATGCATATTATGAAGTTGTTTATGAAATAAATGGTAAAAGATTTAATATGTTCTTTAAAAATGGGGTTGTTGCTTCTGCACATGATTTAAATCTTACAAATGATAGTATACATGTTGAAGATGGTAAGATTATTAGCATTAATAAAGTTCTTGGTAAAAGTGATATAGAAGCTGGAAAACTATATAAAGCTAAAATAGCAACTGAAGAGGGAACAGTAGAGAAGTATGTAAAAGTTGGATCGGAAGACGCTTATAACTTTGCTAATTTTGCAAAGGTAAATAAATTAGCTGATGTAGTAGATATCACTTTAGAAAGTGCTGAAGGCGTTGACATAGAAGCTATTAAAAGTAGTAAAACACTTGGACTTGATAATGACACATTATTTACAAAAGAAGTCTATGGTGGAGATCAAGGTGTTGTAGAAAGAGTAGTAAAAAATGCTTTAGCAGGTAATGCTAGTGAAAGCCAGCTTATTAAATATACTTTATTTGAAAATACAATTAAGAAGTATTTTGCCGAAGCTAGTGATGAGCAAGTACTTGCAATTGCGTCTAGCTTTTCTAAAGATGGATGTGGCTATGTTGCACTAGCAAATGCATTTATGGACTTTATTTCTAAGCTTGATAATGGCTCTGAGTTATTTAAGGATATATTTGGATTTGATATGTCTACTGTTGATAGTAATGGAAATACTTCATACAACATTGAAGCTATTGCTTTAGATATGTTCTTACATACAGCTGTTAATTTCGATGGCTTATCTAGCATTAATGATGTAGTAACAAAAGCTGGTGGATTAAATCAAAAAACTTATGTTGAAAAGGTAAATGAATACTTTAATTCGCTTGGTATTAAGGTAGATGTTAGTACATTTACTTCACGCTTTGATACTACTGATAATTCACGTGTTGGTTTGCTTGCTGATTCATACAATAGTAAAGACGGTAGTTACATAATATTTGATGGAACTAATTTTGATTTAGAAATGCTTGATAAAGGAATATATGGCTCTAAATCTATAGACCAAGCTCTTCTAAATGTTAAGGTAGATGGTAACAAGTTAATTGGAATAGGTGCACACGCTGTTCTTGTAACTGATATTGATTCTGATGGAAATGTATATGTTTCTTCTTGGAATGGCAAATATAAGCTTGGTAAAGCTGAAAATATGCATGTAAACTCTATTAAGTTTTCTTTAGATAGTAAGTTGATTTCGGAAGCAGATGAAGCTGTTATTAAAGCTAGATATAACACTTATAAAGAATCAACTGTTAATCAATCTAAGAGTGCACAGGCAATTTTAGCTAAAATTAAAAATGGTTATGTCCCTAATGAAGCTGATGTTTTTGAACTTACTAACACCGATCAAGCTTTAATTGATGCTTATAGAGCTAACTATGAAATACAGCAAACTATTAAGATTAATGGAAAGATTTATTATGATGATTTAGTTAATTTAATAAAGCAAATGGATGTAGATGAGGCAACTGGTTTAGAAATGATAAGAGGTTTTGATCAGAATGGCTTAATTGAAACTACAAATGATATTGCTGATATAACAAATTATAAGTTTGCTCAGCAGTTGCTTATGCAAATTACTGATGTGACTCAAAAGGATCTTCTAAGAAATAGAATGGTTAAACTTTTATATAAACATGGTATGGATAAAGCTGCAGGAATATATGTAGATTTCTTTCAAAACTTTAGAGAGCACGCTGAAAAGCACGTTAAAGCAGTTGCTGACTATGCAGTACTTAGGGCTATTGAAGCTGGCATAACAGGAAATGATTTAACAGTTGTTGAAATTGCTGGATTATTCCATGATTTGGGAATGAATGGTGGTAAGTTTAAAGGTGCAGATGGACTATATCATAACATTGATGATATAATTAGGGGAGATGAAAATGATCCTAATAATAGATTTATAGTAGTTGATAAGACAACTGGAAAGGAAGAAGAACATATTAAATACTTTATAGATGGTGTTTATGTTGCTAGTGCTCCAGTTGACAATAGTGTTTCACTTGCTAAAGCTAATTTAGCTAGAAAGAACCATCCTCTTAATTCAGCTATTGAAATACTTACTTATGGATTATCTCCTGAGGGCACTGATAATTCTTTAGTAGCTTTACTTGCTATGAGTCATAGTAAGTCAACTTCTGGTATAAAAGATTTAGGAAGTAAAGATCAGTGGATAGCAGCTGTAAACAAATTAATGAAAGCAGTTTTGTCTGTTGATGAAACTATTGATACTGCTTCTATTTCTAATCATTTAATTAATGAAATAATTGAAGATCCTGTTAAATTCAAAACACTCAAAGATCAAGCTCTTGCAATTAGAGATGGTGATGCTATGGCAGATCCAGCTACTGATGATAATGGAAATCAGATAATGCAAACTGGAGGCTTAGAGAGAATTGAACATTATCGATTAAATAACGATCAAGAGACACCATTTGCTGATAATCCAAAAGATGAAACTGTGGCAATGAAGGATTATCATGTTGATAAAGATGGTAATGTAATTGGTGAAATAAAAGTAAAAGCTTCTAAAGTAATTCATGCTGGTGAAGCAAATACTTCTTGGGATACTCATTACGATGGAAGTAATTATACTGCAACTCTAACTATAGTAGATGGACTTTTATCTCCGAACTGTTCAATCGATGCTATCTTTGAAAGACTAGGGGAAATAGTTACATACTCTAACACTGATAATAGAGACGTTACTATAGTTATTCAGAATGTTTCTAGTGACTCTGAACTAGCGCAGTGGTATAATAAAGCTATAAAAGAAAAGTCATTAGCTGAAATGAATTCTATAATGGATACAAATGTTGGTAATCCAGGAACATATGCTAATGGATATAGTGATTTCTATAATAATATTAAATTGGAGTTTGTAAAATGAAAGGAATAATAAAAATGGAAAAAGTAAACGAAGGAAAGATTTTTGATTCATATTTCAAGGCATATAAAAACGAAGGACTTAGTGTTATTGATGTACTTGAAATGCTTGAAGCAAATCAAGTACAAGTAAATAATATTAAATTTAAAGAAGATGCAGAAAGTGATATGCAAACTATTAACAATACATCTTATAATAGTGCCAAGGAGTTCCTTAATGACTCTACAGCTATTTCTCAAGGTATTGGGGTTACTTGCATTATTAAATGTAGTCTAAATGGTCAGAATAATGATGTGACTGTTGGACAAAATGCTATTATTTTAAACACTCCAGATGCTAATATGGAAATAGATGATTTATTATCAATTAAGCAATTATAGAAAATAACAATCAACATATGTTGATTGTTTTTCTTTTGTTTTGTAAGTATATATAGTATACTATATACAGTAGGAGAATATAATATGGCTTTATTAGTAGATATCGACAACTTAAAAAAGTTTAATTCTATTATAGATGAAGGGCTTAATGATGATTATTTAGGTCTTCAAAAAAGCATTCTTGATTTAAAGAATTCTCTTTTTGATATGGGAAATGCTTGGCAGGGAAGTGATCATGATAACTTTAATACTAAGATGGAAGACTTTGCTAAGGATTTAAATGATGTTTATGATTATATTAGTGAACTTCAATCTTATCTGAATGATTATATAGCTGAAATTAAAAGAATAGATGATAAGTTTAGTTCTTCTAGTGTTAACTTTAATCAAAAGTAGGTGTTTTATGAAATACGATTCAAATCAAATGGAAATATTAATAAATGAAGTAAAAAATGAATGTAAAAACATAATTGATGATTTAGATAGTATTACTAATAAAGCTTTAGTAAAGATTACAGAAGCAAATAATTGGAATGCTGATGCAAAGAGCTCTTATTTAAATGTTAGTTCAGGTGTTAAGCAAACTTATCTATCTCTTGTTAGTGTTTGTTCTAATATATGTGATTATTTAGATACTGTTAATAAAAACTATAATCGTACTAGCGGTGGTGGAGGAGCTAAGGCTACTCATGTGACAATTAATTAGGTGGTTTTAATGATAAGTAAATATAGTTCAGTAGATACTGGTAGTTTGAAATCAAAAATATCTAGTGCGCAGAGTAATATGTCTAGCTATGTAAATCAGATTAGCAGTGTATATAAAGATATTTATAATAAAGATAATTTGAACACTAAACTAAGTGTTCCTCTTTGTGATGCAGTTTTAGGTCTTGTATCTGGTAATAGCACTTTAGAGGGAAACACTACTAATGTAAAAAAGCTACTTAGTAATTTAAGCAGTGTTTGCAGTTATATAGACGCTATTAAAAGCTTAGAAGGGGATATTACTTCTTTAGAAAGAAGAAGATACCGCACTGTGTCAACTACACGTACTGTTACTGTTGAAGATACAGAAATATATGTTACTAAAAAAGGAAAAGCTATGTCTAGACCTGTTGTTAGAGAAGAAACTATAACTGAATATGAAACAGTAGAGGACTATAGTGTAGTTAGTCAAATAAACTCTAAAACACAGAAAATAAGGGAATATGAAAAGTCTATAGCTTCACTTTTATAAAGTAGAAATTTCTACTTTTTTTATTGTTTATATTTTGATATAATTAATAATAGTAAAGTAGGGGTAAAGGGGCAAGTGCTATGAAAAATAAGATACTAGTTACAGTATATGTTCCTATGATAGAGAGAGAATATGATATTTATATTCCTTCAGTTAAAAGAATAGGTACTATTAAAAATCTCATTATTAAAGTAGTAGAAGAAGATAGTGAAGGTGTTTTTTCTAATGATGGCACTAAGTTTTTGTATGATAAAAAAACAGGGGATAAGCTAGATGATATGCTTTTTGTTAAAAATAGTAATATAGTTAATTCTAGTAAACTTGTTCTATATTAAAGGAGAAAAGTATGCAGTTAACAGTTATAAAGAAAAATAGACTTAACATTTTTACTTTACCAGATATAGTTAGCGGTAATCATTGGATTACTGATTTTGAAAATGGAAGAAAAATTAATCTTTTAAATATAGAAGAAGAGAATGGTTTATATAAACTTATTAGTAATGATGATGCTTATGTTGTAGATAATAATGGAAATATGATTCCTTATATTTTCTTAAAAGAGTATTCATTTTATTTAATAAATAATAATTATAGAAATGAGAAAAACTATTTATATTGTTCTCCTAGTAAGGATGAAAGTTATAAAGAATTTGGCATTAAAGCTGATGGCAATGCTATTAAAGTTGGTTTTTCTGATGAATGTGATATTTCTTATAAATTAAGTGGTATTCCTGAAGAAGCTTTTACTATAGGTAAAGAAAGTAGTGGTTATTATGTAAATATTACTAATAATAATGCTTCTGTTTACGTTAATCAAAAGAGAGTTATTAGAAAAAAGAAAATAGAATATGGCGATATTGTATTTATATTTGGTTTAAAAATAATATTAATGAGAAGAGATGGAAGTGACTATTTATTAGTTAATAATCCAGCTAATTTAATTAAGTATAGTGCTAATTATGTAAATGTAGTTAAAAGTAAAGATGAATTTGTAGATGACAATAAAGAAATTACTGATGATTCTTTATATCAAGAAAGAAGTTTCTTTTATAGAACACCACATTTTTATAAAAAGATAGATAAGTTAATTGTTAATGTTGATGCACCTCCTTCTAAAAAGGAAGAAGATCAAACACCTGCTATATTAACAGTTGGGCCTATGATTACTATGTCTATGGTAAGTGTAGTAATGGTTATTAATGTAATTAGTAATGCTAAAGATGCTGGTAAACTTCCTATACTTCAACTTATCATGCCTGCTGCAATGCTTGCTAGTTCACTTTTATGGCCAACACTTACTAGAAAATATCAAAAACATGTTGCTAGAAAAGAAGAAAGAAAAAGGCAAAATTTATATAAGAAATATATAGATGGATTAGAAAATAAGATTAATGATGAAATGATTAATCAAAGAAATATACTTCAAAGTAATCATTATACTGTAGCAGGATGTCAATCAATTATTAAAAGTCATGACACTAAACTATGGCAAAGAAGATTAAATGACAATGATTTTCTTATGCTTCCTGTAGGGTATGGAAGTATTAAGATGGATATACAAGTTAATTATCCAGAAGAACATTTTTCTATGGTTGAAGATAATTTACTTGATGCTGTTCATGCTTTAGGTGAAAAAGAAAGAATAATAGAAAATGTTCCTATTGTTTATCCTTTTTATGAGAATACTGCTACTGGTATAGTAGGAGACGCTATTGTTAATAAGGCTTTTATAGATAGATTAGTTCTTCAAATAATGACTAATTATAGTTATGATGAAGTTAAGCTTGTTACTTTAACTAGTACAGATAATAAGAATGATTGGGACTATATCAAAGCACTTCCTCATAGTTATACTAATGATAAGAGTTTTAGATTCTTTGGATCTGACAATGAAGATTATAGAGAAATAATGTATATGTTAGAGAAGGAATATCATTTAAGAAAAGAGAGTAATAATTCTATAAAGCATATTCCTCATTATGTAATTATTACTGACGCTATTAAATCTATAGATAATTATGATTTCTTAAAAGAAATAATGTCTAGTGAGATAAAGTATGGATTTAGTATTATTATGTTAGTTGATAAATTAGCTGCTCTTCCTAATGAATGTAAAAACTTTATTGAAGTTAGTCCTAATGAATGTTCAATCTTTAATAGTAATATGTCTGGTGATAGGCAAAAGTTTACTATTGATAATACATCTATTGAAGATATTTATGATTGTGCTAAAGAATTATCTAATATATTAGTTGATATAAAAAGTGATGTTCAATTATCTTTGCCTGATACTTATCATTTCCTTGAGATGTATCAAGTTGGTAAAGTAGAGCAACTTAGTTGTTTAGAAAGATGGAAAAAATCTAATCCAGTATTATCCTTACAAGCACCTATTGGTATAGGTAAAAATGGTGAAGTAATAGCTCTTGATTTACATGAAAAATATCATGGACCTCATGGATTGATAGCTGGTACTACTGGTAGTGGTAAATCTGAATTTATTATTTCATATATACTTTCTTTAGCAGTTAACTATCATCCTGATGAAGTAGAGCTTATATTAATAGATTATAAAGGTGGATCTTTAACTGGTGCATTTTCTAATGGTAAGTATGAACTTCCTCATTTGGCAGGCACTATTACTAACTTAGATGGTGGAGAATTAAATAGAAGCCTTGCTTCTATTGAAAGTGAAGTTAAGAGAAGACAAAGAGAGTTTAATGAGGCTAAGAATATATCCGGTGAAAGCACTATGGATATATATAAGTTTCAAAAACTTTATAGAGAAGGTAGACTTAAAGGTATGGAGCCTATTGCTCATTTGTTTATTATAAGTGATGAGTTTGCTGAGCTTAAGGAACAACAACCTGAATTTATGGATGATTTAATATCTATTGCCAGAGTTGGTAGAAGCCTTGGTATTCACTTAATTTTAGCAACACAAAAACCAGGTGGAGTAGTTAATGCTCAAATATGGTCTAACACTAGATTTAGAGTTTGCTTAAAGGTACAAGATACTGGTGATTCACAAGAAGTATTAAAGAAACCTGATGCTGCTTATTTAAAACAAATTGGTAGATTTTATTTACAAGTTGGATATGATGAAGTTTATACTTTAGGTCAATCTGCTTGGAGTGGTGGACAATATTATCCTAGCAGTACATTTAGAAAAGATGTAGATACATCAATTAATGTAATTAATAATATAGGTTATGTTACTACTACAAAAGATAATGATGTTTCTGCTCAAAGAGAAGCTATGGGAGAAGAATTATCTAATATAGTTAAATATATTTGTGAACTAGGTAAAACTAATAATATTAAAGCTAAGAAGTTGTGGCTTCCTAAAATATCTGAAAGAATATATATTGATGATTTAAAAGTTAAATATAGCTATGCTAAGGAAGACTTTTATATTAATCCAGTTATAGGAGAATATGATGATCCTGATAACCAAATGCAGGAAGTACTTACTATTCCATTTAGTAAACATGGTAATAGCATTGTTTTTGGATCAACTGGAAGTGGTAAAGAAAACTTTATAAGAAGCTTAATATATTCTTTATCTAATACTTATACACCTGATGAAGTTAATATGTATATACTTGATTTTGGTTCTGAGACACTTAAGATGTTTGAATCTTCTCCATATGTAGGAGACGTTATATACGTAGATGAAGTCGATAGAGTTAACAAGCTATTTAAAATGATAGAGAAAGAAGTAGAAGAGAGAAAGAAGAAATTCTCTAACTATGGAGGAAGTTATAATAGCTATGTTCAAAGTGGTGGAAGAGAATATCCTAGCTTGTTAATAGTTATTAATAATATGGAATCATTTGTTGAAAATTATGAAGATTTACAAGAAGAATTTATTCAGATTATAAGAGATTCATTTAAATATGGAGTTCATTTCTTAATTACAGCTAACTCTGAAAGTGCTGTTAGAAATAAGATTAGACAAAGTGCTTCACTAGTGTATGTACTTCGTCAAAATGATGATAGTGATTATGTTAGCTTACTAGGAAGTGCTAGAGGTATGACTCCTTCTAAATTTAAAGGAAGAGGATTGTTTAAGAAAGATAAAGTATTTGAATTTCAAACAGCATATATCACTGATGAAGATAATGAAAATGAGTTTATTAAAAACAACATAAGTGAACTTAGTCAGAAATATACTTCTAGAGCTAAGAAAGTTCCTGTTCTTCCTGATATTGTTAACTATGATTTTGTTAAAGATGCATTTAATAATAATACTGAAATTCCTGTTGGTGTTAATAAAACATCTCTTCAAATTGAAAAATATAATATGGCTAAAAATAGTATTAATATAGTAGCGTCTACTGAGATAGAGAACACTTATAATTTTGCAAAGAACTTCATTAAGGAACTAGTTTATGCAGATTCATATAAGTCAGTTCAAGTAGTTAATACAACACCTACTTTGTTTAAAATAAATGGAGTACCAGAGATTACTAAAAACTATGATGATGTGATTACTAAACTAT
This sequence comes from Caryophanales bacterium, assembly GCA_016292035.1. Lineage (GTDB taxonomy): Bacteria > Bacillota_I > Bacilli_A > RF39 > UBA660 > RUG727. The sequence goes on along the minus strand of JAEEZR010000028.1, from coordinate 13,627 downwards.
ATGACTATGTAGAAAAATGCTATAAACAATATGAAGAAAGTAAATTCAATGATGAGTTACTTGTTAAATGTGAAAGAGTATGTATAGTTATATATGGAGTGCAAGACTTCATGAATAAGTTAAGTAGTGATAGTCAAACACATTTAGTAGATCTTATTAAGCATTCTAACCAAATGGGACTTGTTTCACTTGTATTAATTGATAATGCTGACGCTGTTAGAGCGTATGCTTATGAAGAATGGTTCAAGAGTGGAGCTGATACATCAAGAGGTATTTGGATAGGAAATGGAATAGTTGATCAAAGCCTATTTAGAATTAATAAGATGGCTAAGGAAGATAGGGAAGAAATTACTAATGATTATGGATTTGTTATATCTTCTGGAAGACTTTATTTGATGAAAGTAATAAAGGATTTTAGTGCTAACTAGAATCCTTTTTACATTTAATTTACATTTACTATAGAAATAGTTTGACTATAGAAATGTTATATAGTAAACTGAAAATAGAAGGAAGGTGTTCTTAAATGAATCATAAGATTGATAACATAGCACAATTATCTAGTGACTCAAAAAATCTTTATACAAAGATAGTTCAAGGTTCTATAGATACTATGCTAAAGAATTTAAAGGAAGGAATAACTAATTTAAAAGGAAACTGGCATGGAACAGATGCTGGATTTAATATTAATAATTTAGTTACTGTTTATAATATAGTTACTGATTTTAGAAACTATTTAGCAGAATTAGCTGAATTTACTTCAGGTATTTCAGTTTACTATAATACAATTGTAGCTGCTAATGGTGGTGTTGATAACAATTTAACTAAATTAACTACTGATAGAACTACTAAATTAGATGCATATACAGATAATACTCCAGGATTTGAAATTAAACCTGAAGCTTCAAGTGGTATTCAAAGCATTAAATTAGTTGATTCAGCTTTCAGTGGTTTCTTACATGATGCTCATACTGCAATCGATGCTATTACTACTAACTGGTCATCTGGAGAAAAACACGATGAAGTAATTGATAGATTTAAGAAATTTGAAACAGAAGCAACTAAATACCAAGAATCTGTTAAAAACGCTTACACAAATGTTAGTGAAGCATATGATAGAGTATATGGTGCAGGAGCAAGCACTAAAACTAATTAATGAAGTTTAAAAGGCCTATGGCCTTTTTTCTTTTTCTTGATTAATAAGCTAAATTAATTTATAATTATTATAGATTATAAGAGGGTGCTAGTGATGTTTGGAAAGATTTTATACTTAAGTGATAATAAGGCATTTATTGAGAATAAAGGAAATACTTTTGCAGGTGGAGATTTACTAAATCTACATTTAATATTTGAAAATGGTGATAGTAAAATTCTTGGTGAAATAGTTGAAGTACGTGAAAAAGAAATTGAGGTTAACTTTTTAGGTGAGTTTACTAGTAATGGATATCATAGTGGTATTTTAAGAAAAGCTTCTTTTAATAGTATTATTAGAGTTATTAACCAAGGTGAACTTTTAGAGTTAATAGGTACTGAAAGTAAAGATACTTTTATTCTTGGAGAAAGCGCTACATATAAAAACTTTAAAGTATGTCCTAGCATTAATGAGATGTTTGCTAACCATTTATGTATTTTTGGTAACTCTGGAAGTGGTAAATCTTGTGGCGTAGCTAGAGTTATTCAAAATATTCTTTCTAATAAAAACTCTTTAGCATATAATGCTAACTTTATATTCTTTGATTCATTTGGTGAATATAAAAATGCATTTAAAAGTATTAGTAATATTAATGAGTACTATAATTATAAGTTTGTTACTAGCAGATGCACAGAAGAAAATGATGTATTAATAAATATTCCTACTAATTTACTTTCAGTAGACGATTATGGTATTTTACTTCAATGTGATAAGCATACTCAGCTTACTATGCTTGAAAGAGCTATTAAGTATGCTAAGATATTTTCTTTAAATACACAAGAAGCTATTAACAGTAAAAATAACATTATTGCTAAAGCTCTTTTAACAGTTCTTTATAGTACATCTACTACTAAACAAAAGAAAGATGATATATTTGCTATTATAGAAACATGTCATACAAATGAGTTTAACTTTGATAGTGTTATTCCTGGTATTGGATATACTCGTAATTTTAGTGAGTGCTTTGCTATAGATTCTAAAGGTAGATTTGGTGAAGAAGTTTTAATTACTAACTATATTCTTTCACATATTAATGAAAATATGGAAGAGATAACTCCTCCAGAGACAGCTACTTTCTCACTTAAGGATTTAGCTAAAGCTCTTGAGTTTACTTTAATTAGTGAGGGATTTAATCAAAACAAGAATTTACATGATGATGCTCAGTTATTAAGAGTTAGACTTAATAATATAATACATCACGATCTAGGATCATTTTTTACTAGTAATTATATGACACCTGGGCAATTTATTAACAATTTAGTTACTACAGGTAATAAAAAAGATCAAATTATTAACATTAATTTAGAGTCACTTGATGATGTTTACGCTAAAGCACTTGTTAAGATTTATTCAAGAATTATATTTGACTTTGCTAAGTCTAATGCTAACAGGGCAACTGTGCCTTTCCATATATTCTTAGAGGAAGCACATAGATATGTACAAAACGATAATGACATATTCTTACTTGGTTATAATATCTTTGATAGAATAGCTAAGGAAGGAAGAAAATATGGATGTATTATAGATATCATAAGTCAAAGACCTGTTGAAATATCAGATACTGTTATTTCTCAGTGTTCTAACTTCTTGATCTTTAAGATGACTCACCCTAAGGATATTAAGTATATTGAAGAAATGCTTCCTAATATTAGTCAAGATGTTATAGAGAAGATGAAAGTTTTAACGCCAGGTACTTGTGTTGCTTTTGGTAGTGCATTTAAGATACCTATGATTTGTAAACTAGATATGCCAAGTCCTAGACCATATAGTAGTTCTTGTGATGTTTCTTCATATTGGGATTCTAAGCAAGGAGTTAATACGGCTTATGAACAAACAGCTATTACTGAGTCAGTTGATACTCAGGTGACTCCAGAAGAAGTGAATGTTTCTAATGCTATTAATGCTGATTTATTAAACTAGTATTTATTACTAGTTTTTATTTGACTATGTATTATAAAAATGGTATTATATATGTTACAAAAAAAGGAGGATTTATATGAAACCAATAATTGGAGTAGTAGAGTGGCCTTATACTGATAAAGATGGAGATTTAATATATGAGGTATTAAGTCCTGTTATAAGTAAAATTAATAAATTTGGAGGACAAGCTATTGGTATTTTTCCTACACAAATAGCTGATTATCAACAAAAAAGAATTAGTGAGATAGCGCCTCTTCGTTGTTCTGAAATGAAAGATTTAAATGATATCCTTAGTATGTGTGATGCTGTTGTTAAACCAGGCGCTACTAGAATATATGGATATGAAAGATATATATATGACTATGTGTATAAAAATAATATGCCTTATATAGGAATATGCGCTGGTATGCAAATGATGGCTTCATATAATAGAGAAATTTCTAATGTTAGAAATGAAGAAACAGGTATAATTCACAATTCAAAGGAAGAATATATTCATAAATTAAAAATATTAAAGGATACTATTTTATATGATGTTTTAGGAAAAGAAGAAATCATGGTTAATTCTAAACATAATTATCATATAAGTGATAGTGGTATTCATAGAGTTAGTGCTTATAGTGAAGATGGAATTATTGAGGCTATTGAGGCTGATGGTAAAGAATTTCAACTTGGTCTTCAATGGCATCCAGAGCTACTAGATGATGAGAATACCAATAAAATATTTAATGCTTTGGTAGAAGAAGCTAATATTTATAAAAGAATTAAAAAATAACAGTTTAGCTGTTATTTTTATTTATGTTTAATATTATTCCAATCATAATCATTGATACTATTAAAGATGTACCTCCATATGATATAAATGGCAGGGTTACGCCTGTTACTGGAACTAATCCTATTACGACTAATAGATTTAATATTGTTTGAAATATAAGTGAAAAAGATAGTCCAAATGAAAGATATTTTCCAAATAAGTCATTTGTTTTTAGCGATATTTTTATTGATTTATAAAATATTGTTAAGAATAATATAGTTATTATTATAACTCCTATAAATCCTAGTTCTTCACTTATTATTGAAAATATGAAATCAGTTTGAGGCTCTGGTAGATAGAATAGTTTTTGAGTAGAGTTGAAGAGTCCTTTTCCTAAAAGACCACTTGGCGCTATTGCGTAAAGTGATTGTATTAATTGGTAACCACTTCCGAGAGGATCACTCCATGGATTTATAAATGACGTTATTCTTCTTAGTCTATATGGAGCTAGTAAGATTAAAACGATAACAGCGCCAATCATTATTAGTCCTATTTTTATAAATATGGATGTGTCTGTTCCTGTTATAAATATTAATGCTATTAAGGAAGACACTATAATCATTCCTGTTCCAAAGTCTGGTTCTAGCATTATAAGTAAGAAGAATACTGCTATTACTATAAGTGGGGGTAATATAAATTTTTTAGTATTTCTTTTTTCAAAATCATTACTAGACAAGTATTTACTCATGAATATTATTAGTGCTATTTTTGATAGTTCACTTGGTTGAATTCCAAAAGGACCAATTCCAAACCAACTTCTAGATCCATTTCTTACTATTCCTATTCCTGGAATTAGAACTAGCACTAATAAAATAAAAGATACTATCATTATTAAGTTAGCTTTCTTTTTGTACAGTGAATAGTTTACTTTACTAATACTTGTCATTGTTATTAAACCAATTATAAAGAATATAGACTGACTTATTAAGAATTTATATGGGTTATCATATCTATAGCTAGCATATGTATAACTGCTTGAATAAACCATTAATATTCCAATAAGAGAGGTTATTAATACCGAGTAATATAGTATTTTATCTTTCACTTATTTCACCTAATAAAATATATTCTTTTCTATCTGTTTTATTATGTAAACTAATCTTGAAAATGATATTATTTTTGATATAATTAAATTGAGGATTAAAGATGAATATTAAAATAGATGATATCAATATAAATTATTTAAGATATGGTAATAAAAAAGGTAAAACTCTTGTTTTTTTACATGGATGGGGTCAAAATATACAAATGATGAAATTTATATCAGACTATTTTGAAGATAAGTTTGATATTATTCTTGTAGATCTTCCAGGTCATGGTGAAAGTAGTGAACCTACTAAAGTTTTAGAAGTAGTGGATTTTGTTAACATTATTCATGAGTTACTTGAAAAGCTTAAAGTAAAGAATCCTATTTTTGTTGGACATTCTTTTGGAGGTAAAGTATCACTGCTATATTCAAGTATGTATCCAGTAGATAAACTAGTTTTATTTGCTCCTTCATTTAAACAAGAAATAAAAGAGTTAACTTTTAAACAAAAAGTGTTAAAGGCCGCTAAGAAAGTACCTGTACTTAATAAGCTAGAAGGTTTTGCTAAAAGGCATATTGGTAGTGAAGACTATAGAAATGCTTCACCTATTATGAGAGATATTCTTGTTAGAAGTGTTAACACTGATATAAGAGAAGATGTTAAAAGAATTAGTGCTAGTACTATATTAATATGGGGAAGTAATGATAAAGCTGTTAGCATAGAAAGTGCTTATGAACTTGAAGGACTTTTAAGAGATGGAGCACTTATTGTGTATGATGGTTTAAGTCATTATGCATATTTAGAAGATAAAGTAAGAACAATAAATATTATGAAGTCATTTTTGGAGGTAGATTAGTATGTTTTATGCTTTTATAGCAAGTTTATTAATAATATTATATTTCAATTATCAAAAGAGTAAGAAGTCTTTACACATGCTTCAACAAAACTGGTATAACGATGGTAATAGATATTTAAAATGGTTATTTAAGAGTTTAAAAGATAATTTCTTAAATTTAGAGCTTTTAATGGCATTATATATATTCTTTGGTTTTACAGAGCATTATGTATATGAAGTAGCTATAGCTATTGTTTTCTATTTACTTCTTACAGTTATTATTAAAGATAAAGCTAAGAAAGAACAAAATAAAAAACCTTTAGTATTTACTAAAAGAGTTAAAAGATTAGTAGTTACTTCTTCTGTTTTATATATAGTTCCTATGGCTATTATGTGTTATTTCTATAAAGAAAGTAATATGTATCTATATTATTTAATAATAGCTTTAATGGTTTATTTAAATAGATTAATACTTCTTTTATGTATTTATATTAATGCTCCTATTGAGAAGTTAATTAATAGAAGCTTTAGAGTAAAAGCTATTAAAAAGCTTAGAAGTATGAATAATATGAAAGTTGTTGGTATTACTGGTAGTTATGGAAAGACTAGTAGTAAGAATATATTAAGTGATATATTAAATGTTAAGTTTAATGCATTTCCAACGCCTAAAAACTATAATACACCTTTAGGACTTATTCTTACTATTAATAATTATTTAGATAAATTTAATGATTTATTTATAGCTGAGATGGGTGCATTTAAAAGAGGAGAGATTAAAGAACTTTGTGATTTAGTTCATCCTACATATGGTATTTTAACTACTATAGGTACAGCTCATCTTGATAGTTTTGGTTCTAGAGAGAATATTCAAAAAGGTAAATTTGAGCTTATTGAATCACTTCCTAGTGACGGTATTGGTGTTCTTAATATGGATGATCCTTATCAAGTTAGTTATAAGCTTCAAAATAATTGTAAGATAGTTTGGATAGGTATTGATAATAAAGATGCTGATGTTAAAGCTTCTAATATCAAATTAACTAAAGATGGTACTGTTTTTGATGTTACATTTAAAGGTGATAAGAATAAATATGAGTTTGAAACTAAGTTACTTGGAAGAGCTAATGTTTATAATATCTTAGCTGGTATTGCTTTAGGCAAAGAACTAGGACTAAGCGTAGAACAACTTATTCTTGGAGTTAGAAAAGTTAATGCTGTTGAGCATAGATTAGAGCTTAAAAAAGGTAATGGATACTATATTATAGATGATGCTTATAATAGTAATCCAGTAGGATCTTCAATGGCACTTGATGTTCTTGATTTAATGCCAGGTAAAAAGGTTATTATTACTCCTGGTATGATTGAGATGGGTGACGAAGAGTATAACCTTAATAAAGAATTTGGAAAACATATTGCTAAAGTGTGTGATGAAGTTATCTTAGTAGGTACTAATCAAACTAAACCTATACAAGATGGACTTAAAGAAATGAAGTTTAATGAGAAGAATTTACATATTATAGATGATGTAAAGCTTGCATTTGGCTTAATGGAGAAAATTAAAAAAGGTGAAACATATTGCTTGATTGAAAATGATTTACCTGATATATTTAATGAGAAGTAGGAGGAATTAATAATGAAAATTAAAGTAGGTGTAATTTTTGGAGGAGAAAGTGTTGAACATGAAATAAGTATTATTACTGCTTGTCAAGCTATGAAGAACATGGACAGCGACAAATATGAAGTAGTACCTATTTATATTGCTAAAGATAAAACTTGGTATACAGGCGCAATGCTTAAGGAAGTTGATGTTTTTAAAGACTTTGAAGATTTAAAAAGATTTGCTTCTAAGGTTGTTCTTGTTAAAACTGAAAGTGGATTTGAATTGCAAAAAGTTAGTGGTTTATTTAGAAAAACTGTTAACTATATAGATGTTGCTTTTCCAATTGTACATGGTAAAGGAGCAGAGGATGGTTCTTTAGCAGGATATTTAGATAGCATTGGTATTCCAACTTGTGAAAGTAATGTTCTTGCTAGTAGTTTAGGGCAAGATAAGGTTGTTCAAAAACAAGTATTGAATGCATGCGGAATTCAAACTCCAAAGTATGTTTGGTTCTTTGATAGCGAATACTTAGATAATCCAAGTAAATATAATAAAGAAATTAAGAAACTTGGATATCCAGTAATAGTTAAACCAGCTAATTTAGGAAGCTCTATTGGTATTAAAATAGCTAAAGACGAAGAAGAGTTAACTAAAGCTATAAATGAAGCTATTAGTTATGATAATAAAGTTATAGTAGAAGAAGTAGTTAAAAACTTACAAGAAGTTAACTGCGCTGTTCTTGGTAACTATGAATATCAAGAGACAAGTTCTATTATAGAGATGAAGACAGGACATGCTTTCTTAACATTTGAAGATAAGTATATTGGAAATGGTAAGAAGAAAGGTCAATTTAAAGCAGCTCCTAAAAGTGGAGAAAGCACTTTAGTAGAAGAAGCTAATCTTACTAAAGATATGGAAGAAAAAGTTAGAAGTATTTCTAAAGAAACATTTAAAGCTCTTAACTTTAGTGGTGTTGTTAGAATTGACTTACTTATTGATACAAAAGCAAAAGAAGTATATGTTAATGAACCTAATACAATTCCTGGATGTTTATCATTCTTTATGTGGAAGAATAATGGTAAGAGTTATAAACAATTATTAGATGATATTATCTCTATAGCTATTAAAGACTTTAAGAGTAAATCTAAAAAGGTAACATCTTTTGATTCTAATGTATTGTCTAGTTACAGTGGTTCTAAAGGAATGAAAGGCGCTAAGAAGTTTTAATGGATAATCTTTCAGAATTAAAAAGTAAAGCTAATTATGAGTTCTTTCTAAAGAATAGTGTTAATAAATCTAAAAGTGCTAAAGCTATTTTGGAAAAAATTAAAGAAGGTTATGACCCAAATGATGCTGATATTTTTGAACTTACTAACACTGATCAAAAGAGAATAGATGAATATAGAACTTTTTATGACATAAGAGAAAAAGTATCTTCTAATGAAAAGATTTCTAAAGATGATTTAGAATTTCTAATAAATGAATTAGATCTTAATGGAAAATTATCTTCTGATTTAATAGATAAAATTTCATTAAATGAGAAAACAAGTAATAAATAAAGCACTTATACAAGTGCTTTTTTATTTTTAAAATATAGTAGTGCTTATTTACGTCTTATTGTCATAAACATTACAATTAACTATAAAAGTGTGGTAAAATAAATGCATAGAATATAATTTAATGGTGATGTTTATGAAAGTTATTATTAGTGCTGGTGGTACAGGAGGACATATTTATCCTGCTTTATCAGTTATTGAAGAATTAAAGAAAGATAAAAATTGTGAGATATTATATATAGGTACTACTGATAGAATGGAAAGTGTTTTAGTTCCAGAAAAAGGTATTTCCTATGTTGGTATTAAAATGAGCGGTCTTTCTAAGAATATTTTTAGAAATGTTAAGAATATCTTTAACATTTGTTCTTCTTATAGGACATGTATTAAAAAAATGAAAGAGTTTAAGCCTGACTATGTTATTGGTTTTGGTGGTTATGTAACATTTCCTGTTATAATGGCTGCTCATAAGTTGGGTATTAAGTGTGCTTTACATGAGCAAAATAAGCTTCCTGGTAAGACTAATAGATTCTTAAGTAAGTATGCCAATATTACTTTTAGTTCTTTTGAAGTAGAAAAAGGCACTTTTAAGAATAAAGTTATTGTTAGTGGTAATCCATGTGCTCAGAATGCTATAGACATTAAAGCTCATGATAAAACTAAATTGGGCTTTAGTGCTGATAAAAAGCTAATTATTATAGTTATGGGATCTCTTGGTAGCATAACTGTTAATAATAAGTTAAGAGACTTTTTAGAGAACTTTGATAGTAAAGATGAAGAAATATTATTTATAACTGGTAAGAGTTCATATGATTCATTTAAAGACTTAAAAGTTAATAAGTGCGTTAAGATTGTTCCTTACTATAGTGATCTAAGTGGATTAATTAAAAGTAGTGATTTATTAGTTAGTAGAGCTGGTGCTTCTACTATTAGTGAATTGCTTGCTCTTAATAAGCCTTCTATATTAGTGCCTAGTCCATATGTTGCTGATAATCATCAATATTACAATGCTAAAGATTTAGCTGACAGGGGACTTTCTATTATGTTAGAAGAAAAAGATTTGAATAGTGAATCTTTAAATAATAAGATAAAAGAAGCATTTAAGTTAGAGAAAGATATGGTTGAAAGAATTAAAAATGTTCCTAAACTAAAATCTAGTTCAATCATAGTTGAAGAAATAAAAAAATAATTATATAATTTTACTAGAATAGGAGAAAAAAGAATGAAGAATCAAGTTAAGAGAAAATTTAATTTTAAGAAATTTTTTATATTTATTCTTGTTTTAGTTTCTTTTTTTGCTCTTATTATTTATGGAAGTAAGATTAAAGTAAAAAGCATTATAGTTAAAGGTAATAGTAGAGTTAAAGACTATGAAGTAATAGAGCTAGCAAGGCTTGATAATTACCCATCTTATATTACGTATAATCGTTTTATTGGTAAAAAGCATATTCTAAAGAATAAACTAATAAAGGACGTTAAAATTAGAAAGAAAAAGAATTTTACTATAGTTATAGAAGTAAGTGAATATAAATTATTATTTAATTTAAGAAGCGAAAATAAGATAGTTGCTAGTGATGGTAGTAGAATAGACGCTGCTATAGAAGATATTCCAAGTGTTATTAATTTTGTTAGTGAAGATATTTTAAATAAAATGATAGATAAGTTTTCTTATTTATCTGATGATGTTATTACTAAGATAAGTGAGATAGAGTATTCACCTAATCTTTATGATAATGAAAGATTTATTTTCTATATGAGAGACTCTAACACTGTATATGTTACTTTAAATAAAATTAAAGAGTTTAATAACTACAATAAAATAAAGGAACAAATTGGTACAAGCAAAGGTATTCTTTATTTAGATAGTGGTAATTATTTTGAGATAAAAGACTAGAAAAAGAAATAAGAATTCTTATTTCTTTTTCTTGTTTAAGGTGCTATTATTTGTTATAATACATTTAGGAATATAGGAAGAGGAAAAGATGAAACAAATAATAACTAGTTTAGATTTAGGTTCAAATTGTATTAAGTTAGTTGTCGGGGAAGTCTTCAGAGGAGAGATGTTTGTTTTGTGTGCTTCTCAAGTTAAAAGTAGTGGTATTAAAAATGGTATTATTACTAATGAAGACAAAGTAGTTACTTGTGTAAAAAAAGTTATTAAAAAAGCTGAGGGTATACTTGGTATTAAGATAGATAAAGTAGTTATTAACGTTCCTTCTTTTGATGCTAATTTTATAAAGGGTGAGGGAACTATTACTTTTGATGAAGAAAAGGAAATAACTGGTAGTGATATTTCAAGTTTACTTTCTCAAAGTGTTTCAAGAAGAGTTTCTTCTAGAGAAGAATTAGTTAGTGTTTTCCCAACTCTTTTTGTTGTTAATGGTGATAAAATAGTTAAAGATCCTAAAGGAAAAGTAGCTAAAGAATTATCTGTTAATTCTATAATAACTACTGTTCCTAAAGGCAATATAGATAGCATATATAGCGCTCTTTCAAAATTAGATATAAAGGTTGCTGATATATCTTTTGGAAGTGTAGCAGATTACTATGCTTATAGAGAAAAACCAATGCCTGATAAGACAGTAGCAACTATTAATATAGGTGAAGATAAAACAGAAGTTGGAATTATTGAAAAGGATTCATTAGTAGGCTGTGAAACAATTAACATGGGTGGAAGAAACATAGATAGAGATATAGCTTATATCTATGATATTTCTTTAGAAGATTCAAGAAAGCTAAAAGAAGACTTTGCAATGTGTTATAAGTCTAAAGCAAGTACTTCAGAAGTTGCTGAAGTTATTAATAAGTCTGAAGAAAAGATAAAAATTAATCAATATGAAATTAGTGAAACTGTTTATTCTAGAGTAAGAGAAATCTTAGAAGCAGCAAAAAAATCAATAAATATCTTAACAAAACATGAAATTAGTTATATAATAATATCAGGAGGCTCAACTAATATAGATGGGTTTAAGAATGTTTGCTCTTTAGTATTTGGAAGTAGTAAAGTATTATGTGAAATGGAAACTATGGGTGCTAGAAATAATAAATTTAGTACTTGTGTAGGTTTAATTAAGCTTTACGCTAACAAATTAGGATTTAGGGGCAAGACTGCTTCTACTGTTAATGCAGAGAATCAGAAATTACTAACAAGTAACAAGAGGAAGAATGATAGTAGCTTATTTGGCAAAATATACAATTATTTCTTTGATAATTAAGGAGGAAATTTAATGCAAAGTAGTTTAGAAATGTTACAAGTAGCAAAAATTAAAGTTATTGGTATTGGTGGAGGCGGATGTAACGCTGTTAACAGAATGATTGAATCTGGTCTTAAAGGAGTAGATTTTATCGTTGCAAATACAGATTTACAAATTTTAAATACATCTTTAGCTGAAACTAAGATTCAAATTGGTATATCTATTACTGATGGACTAGGTGCAGGGGCTGATCCAGAAGTTGGAAAGCAAGCTGCTATTGAAAGTAAAGATGAAATTGAAGAAGCTCTAAGAGGAGCTGACATGGTATTCATTACATGTGGTCTTGGTGGAGGAACAGGAACTGGAGCTGCTCCAGTTGTTGCTGAAATAGCTCAAAGCTTAGGTGCTTTAACTGTTGCAATAGTTACTAAACCATTTAAGTTTGAAGGTAAGAAGAGAATGGATAATGCACTTCTTGGACTTGATGAACTTAAGAAACATGTTGATACTTATGTAGTTATTCCAAATGATAGATTAAGAGATATTATAGATAAATCAACTCCAATGCTAGAAGCATTTAGAGAAGTAGATAATGTTTTAAGATTAGGTGTTCAATCTATATCAGACTTAATTAGCGTTCCTGGACTAGTTAACCTAGACTTTGCCGATGTTAAAGCTATTATGGCTGACAGAGGACAAGCTCTTATTGGTATTGGTGTAGGAGCAGGAGAGAATAGAGCTATTGAAGCTGCTAAACAAGCAGTTAACTCACCACTTCTTGAAACTACAATAAATGGTGCTACTGATTGTATTATCAATATTACTGGTGGAGCATCACTTACATTATTTGAAGCTGAAGATGCTGCTGAAGTTATCAGAGCTGCAGCTAATACAGATATTAACATTATATTCGGTGCAGTTGTTAATGAAGCTTTAAACGATGAAGCTATCGTTACTGTTATTGCAACTGGATTTGAAGATGAGAGTGAACCACTTTATCAAACATATCAATCTACTAGTGCTAAACCAGTAGAAGAGGAAGAAGATAAAGATGTTCTTCCATTCTTAAGAGATAGAGATATTTAAGCAAGTTAATACTTGCTTTTTTTAGGCAAATAAAAAAGCATCATTTCTGATGCTTTTTGTTTACTATCTGTTATAGAATTCAACGATTAGAGATTCATTAATTTCAGCATTAAGTTCTTCTCTTTCAGGGTATCTTACATAAGTACCTTCTTTTTTCTTAGAATCAAATGTAACAAATGCAGCTTTAGCAAGTCCTGCTTCAGCACATTCAACTATTACTGGATGATTCATAGAGCTTTCTTTAACACTAATTTTATCTCCTGGTTTAACTTGGTATGATGGAATGTTAACACTTTTACCATTTACTAAAATGTGTCCATGGTTAACTAATTGTCTAGAAGCTCTTCTAGTTTTAGCCATTCCCATTCTGTATACTAAGTTATCAAGTCTGCTTTCAAGCATTATAAGTAG
>JAEEZR010000027.1 GCA_016292035.1 Caryophanales bacterium | reverse complement strand
TCTTAGATGAAGCTTTTGTTAGAAACAATGTAAAAGTAGATAAAGTAATCAATATACATACAAGTGAAGGTATATTAACAGGAGTTAAGAATAGATTTGGTGTTGGTTATATAATATCTGATATTATTAAAGATGATCCAACTTTTAAAACAATTGATGTAAAAGAAAAACTACACCAAGAAGATATAGTTATTATTTATAATAAAAAGTTTTTGACTAATGCACCTACTAGGTTTATAGAAGAAAATTTAAATATTGAGATTAAATAGGTATTCTTTGCAGGAATACCTATTATTCGTTTTTATCGCTTTTCAACATATCTAGTCTATTTTATAATGTAATTGTTAGTACTAATTATGAACAGCGCTGTTTAATTTATTTGGGAGGAATAAATGAAAACAGAAATAAAAAGTGAATATTTGGGTGGAGAAAGAAAGAATACTTTAAAACATGAACTAGTAGCTATGAAAATAGCTTTACTATCGTCATTACAAAGTAAAGATCCATCTACACAAGTAGGTGCTTGTATTGAAAAGAATAATAAAATAGTATCTACAGGTTTTAATCATAATCCATTTAAGTGGAATAGTAATGAATTCCCTTGGAGAAATGATATAAGTAATATAGGAGAGGAGAATACTAAATATCCTTATGTTATACATGCAGAATTGGATGCGATTTCTAAATGTAGTGATATGAGTTTATTAGATGATTCAACTATTTATGTTACTTTGTTTCCTTGTATACAATGTGCTAAGTTGATTGTATCTTTTGGTATTAAAAAGGTTGTATATGGGGAATATCGTGATTCTATAGAAAATGATTGTTCAAGAAGACTGTTAGAAAAATGTGGCGTTGAGGTTATTCAATCTAGAGAATTAGAAAAAGATAATCAAAGGATTAGAATTAAAATATAGGGGGTAAATGATGGTAGAATTAAGAGGTATGGAATTTACTATTACTGAATTAGCTGAATTCTTATGTAAGTTTGATTTAGGTCATTTAGATAATACTGTAGGAGCATTAATTCATTTCGCCAGCTTTAGTGAAGACACAAGAAAGGTAATTAATTATCTAAAACCTATGAGAGTACATATTCACTATGAAGGTGGTTATAAAGAAGGAAAGCTTAGTATTGAAGACATTTTAAATTCATTTAATGAAAGAGAACTATTTCTTATTAGAGAGTTGGCAGATGAAGTTATTATGTGTTCTTCAGTTAGTGATGAATATATAGATGTTAATAATTATTTTACTATAATACATGATATGGCAGATGGTTTATTATCAAATCAAATAAAAAAGAATAAGTAATTACTTATTCTTTTTATTTTTCTTATCTAATCTACGTTTATAAATGTTATAAACAGTTTTGCTGATAACTAATTCAAAATCTCCTAAGTATTCAACAGCATCTGCATTATATCCAAGTTTTGCTTCATTTAAACCTGAATACTTATTCTGTTCTTTGAATTCACCAACTATACCATTCATATTGAAAGCAATTCTACCTTCTTTATTCCATTTTTCAATTAATCCCCATTTTAATAAATAGTTAGGATCATAATCACCATACTTAGGATTAAAACCTTCGATTATTAGATTTTCTTCTCCTTCATAGTTAATAGATAATAATCCACCAATTATTGCTTTATTTGGGTTCTTAGCGAACATTTTAGTAGCTTCTACTAAGTGTTGTTGGCTTACAGCAGTTATCTTATCTGATTCCATCTTTTGACTTATAATCTTATCAATATTGGCGTTTGTTGTGCTAGCTTGTTGAAGTTTTAAATTGATTGCTTCATTTTTATCAAGTTCTTCTTCATAACTGGCTTTACTTTGTTTTAAGAAGCTTTCTGGATTAAGAACAGCGAAATATATCTTAGCATTAGTACCAAATTCTTTTATTAGTTTTTGATAGTATTTTAAGTTTCTAGAGTGTTTTCTTTTTACAAATTCATAGAATATTTCTAGATCTTCTTGTGAAGTTGCTTCTTCTATTTCTATACCACATTTTTTAGCTTTATTTATTTTGTTTCTAACTTGTTTATTTAAGTTAGAATATAGTGTTTCGTTTGAACCATTTAGTTTTAATACAGCATTCCAACGTGGTTTTTCTGTTTCAAAATAATTATTGAATCCATAGTGAATATAGTTATTTCTTTGAAGTATTTCAGTTATATCATTTATTTCTGGATTATATGATATAATTTCTCCTTCACTATTACGTCTAGAGCATTCTATACGTGGATTAAATTTTATATAAATAAATTTCTGTTTTAGTAAAAGCCTTTTTAGTTTTTCCGTCATTTCAGTAATAAGGTCATTGTTAGAATAATCTAC
>JAEEZR010000026.1 GCA_016292035.1 Caryophanales bacterium | reverse complement strand
TGGACCCTTAGCTCAGTTGGTTAGAGCATCCGGCTCATAACCGGGCGGTCGCAGGTTCAAGTCCTGCAGGGTCCACCACTTATATTTAAACTTGCACGTGTGGCGAAATTGGCAGACGCACTAGACTTAGGATCTAGCGGAGAAATCCATGGGGGTTCAAGTCCCTTCACGTGCACCATTTTTGATAATTAATTGAACCTCGGTTCAATTTAATTATAAATATCAATTCTAGGTTTAGAATTGATTTTTTTATTATTTATTATTTATTTTTTATGTTATAATAAGATGGTGTCGAAGGAAGGTTTTGGAAAGTATGCAAGTAGATAAAAACTCGTTTAGAAAAGATAAAAATAGATACATCATTAGAAAGAATAATCCTTTTCTTAAATGGTATTATAGTCTAGTGAGTAGTCGATATAGATCTTTTATTTCTTTAGATGAAATGCAAGAATTAGTTGATTTTGTTACTTGTTGGTATGCTAGAGTTAAATATCCTGATAGAGATTTTGATTATAATGACGGTATTAGAAATCCTAATTTTAAGAATATAGAGTCTCTAGTTAGTTCTCTAAATATTGAGCAATTATTATATAGACTTACTGATAATGAACGCACTTTAATGATGTGCCCTTATAGATACGCTGGTTCTTTTCACCATAGTATATATGATAAGAGAAGAAAAGCTGGGTTAAGCCATGATATAATGATAAATATTTATCATTTATCTTGTGATTCTTCATACTTTGTTGTTAAAGTTGATGAAAAAACTGGCAAGATTATTCCAAGTGAAGTTCTTTCTAACTATATCAGTTTTGATAAAGATGTCTATATTGATGATTTACTAATGGTATTTGCTGATAAATATTCTGATGAACTTGACTTTAGTGAACTAGTTTATACTATATATGTTCATAATTGTGATTTGGAATTAAGAAAGAATATTTTGGAATTAGCTGCATTAAAGATTACTTATTCTAATTATTCTTCTATTAAAAGAGGATACTCTAGAGCTAAAAAGTTTATTAATGAAGTTAATGAAAAATTGAATGCTAATATATCTTTGGATGATTTTAATAGTGCTGTTATTAGATGCTATACATCTGAAGATGATTTGGAATTAGATGATAAAAATGGTGTTTGTTATCATGTAAGAAGGTTTATTTCCAACAATAATAAGTAGTATTTTTTACTACTTTTTATTTATCTATTTACATGTTAAAATAATAATGGTGGTAATATGAACGAAAAGTTTAACGAATTAAGAAATAAGTATCAAGAGATTATATATAGATCTTACTCTATTAGTAGAGAAGATGATTTAGTTGTTAAATTTAACTTTGAGATTCCAGGGCTTTCTATTTTTGAACCTACTATAACTATTAGTAAGAATTCTATTATTAATCAAGATATTAATGATAATCTTGTTAGAAATATTGTTTTTAGATTAGGTTTAATAGAACTTATTAGTTATTATAAATGTGTATGCCCTAAGAAGGTCACTATTGAAGCTGGATATATTGATAAGAATGAAGAAAAATGGTTTAAGAAGCTTTTTTATAATGGACTAGGTGAGTTTTTCTATGTTAATGATATTCATGTAAGTGAAGATGATCTTTTTGATTTTGAAGTAAAAGGTAGTAAAACTTTGATTGGCAGTATCGACTATAAAGGCAATGGTAATCTTATTCCAGTTGGTGGAGGAAAAGATTCTAGTGTTTCTTTAGAACTTCTTAAAGATTATGATAACAAATGCTTTGTTATTAATCCTAAACAAACTCATCTAGATTGTACTAAAGGTGAAGTTTACAGCGTTAAAAGAGTTATTGATAAGAACTTACTTGAACTTAATAAGCAAGGCTTTTTAAATGGTCATACTCCATTTAGCGCTATAGTGGCTTTTCTTTCTTATTTAGTAGCTTATCTTTCTAATAGAAAGTATATAGTTTTATCTAATGAAGGCAGTGCTAATGAGTCTACTGTTATAGGTACTAATATTAATCATCAATATAGTAAAACATATGAATTTGAGAAAGATTTTTATTCTTATACTAAAAAATATTTTGGTATTGATATTAATTATTTTAGTTTATTAAGACCTGTTAGAGAAGTTCAAATAGCTTATTTATTCTCTAAGTATAAAGAATATCATAAAATATTTAGAAGTTGTAATGTTGGTAGTAAAGAAAATCCTTGGATATGGTGCTGCAATTGCCCTAAGTGTTTATTTGTATATATTATTTTAGAAGCTTTCTTATCTAAAGAAGAAGTTATTGATATATTTGGAAAGAATATGCTTGATAATAAAGAGATGGAGAAGTATTTCTTAGAGTTAATAGGAGAAGCTGAAACTAAACCATTTGAATGCATTGGTACTATTGAAGAAGTAAGATGGGCAATGAATAGAATTATTCTTAAAGATGATTCATATTTATGTAATCTTTATAGAGATAATTATTATAAAAATGTTGATATTGATTTAACTAAAATTGTTTATGAGAATAATGTACCAAAGGAGTATTTAGATATATTAAAAGAGGCTATTAATAATTAGTAGCTTCTTTTATGTTTTTGTGTTAAAATACATGCGAAAAAGGAGATTGTATGCTAGAAGATGTTAATATAATATTTTTAGGTATTGGTGGTGTTTTAGATACTTTTCATTTAGGTTCTAATGAGCAAATAGAAGCAAAGGTTAAACTTCTTTCAGATATACTCATGGAAAATAATGCTAAAGTAGTTATTACTTCTGGATGTAGAGGCGCTATTAATGAGGAAACACTTGAAATAGATCATGAATGTGGATGGGTTCTTTTCTTATTTTACTTGTTTGATAAATATAATATTGAAGTTTATGGAAGAACTAAGTTTATTAATAAGTATTTAAATAATGATAAACATGTATATATTGAGAGTTGGAAGGAAGACGAGATTAGAGTATTTCTATTTACTCATAGTGAAATAGCTCATTACTGTGTTCTTGACTGCGACTATAGTCCTTATCTTAATGGTGGTAAAAGTGATTTAGATAAAGTAAGAAGCCATTTAGTAACTACTAAGTATTCAAATGATTTAGATAACTCTGATGAAGGTTTAATGCCTTATCATGCTGCTATGATAAAAGAAGTATTAAGTATGAAGAATGACTATAGAAAAGTTGCTTATAGAAGACTAGGATGGAACACTAAATATTTTTATAATTAATAGATAAAGTAAATAATAACTTTATCTTTTTTATTTATATTTATTAATTTATGATAAAATATATATGAGGTATTAATATGATAGATGAAATTATAAATAAGATTAGAAGTTATCATAATGTAGCTATATTGGGTTTTGGAAGAGAAGGTTTATCTACTTATAATTTTATTAGAAGATATGATAAAAATATTAAGCTTACAATTTTAGATTCTAGAGAAATAGAATTATCTGATGGTAATGCTTTTTATAAAAAATATAATGGTTTAACTGAAGAACTATTAGAATTTGATTTAATTATTAAAACTCCTGGAATTCCTATTAAAGATTTGGATGATAAAGTTATAAGTAAGATGACTTCACAAATTGAGCTTCTTTTAGAAGTAGATGGTCAAAATATTATAGGTATTACTGGTACTAAAGGTAAAAGCACTACATGCACATTACTTTATAAAATATTAAAGGATCAATTAGATAATGTATTTTTAGCTGGTAATATTGGTATTCCTGTTTTAGATGAAATAGAAGAATATAAAGATGGTATTATTGTGGTAGAAATGAGCTCTCATCAAACTCAGACTCTTATAACTTCTCCTCATATTGGAGTAATACTTAATATGTTCTTAGATCATTTAGATCACGCTGGTAATGCTAAAAATTATCATGAAGCTAAGATGAATTTAGTTAGACATCAAAGTAAAGAAGATATATTTATATATGATTTAGACAATTATTATTTAAGCGTTCAAGATTTTAGTAATATTTATAGTAATAAATTAACTGTAAGTTTAGAAAAAGAAGCTAGCATATATTTAAAGGATGACAGTATATATTTAAATGATAAATGCTTAGTTAATAGAGATGATATTGTTAGCAGGCTAATAGGTGATCATAACCTTAAGAATATTATGTTTTGCTTGTTAATTTCTAGCTTATATAATCTAGATTTAAATAAAACTCTTAAGTCTATTAGTGAATATATTCCACTTGAACATAGAATGGAGTATGTAGGTGAATTTAACTCTATTAAGTTCTATAATGATAGTATTGCTACTATCCCTGAAGCTACTATGAATGCTATTGTTGCTTTAAAAGACGTAGATACTCTTATATTTGGTGGTATGGATAGACATATAGAGTATGGAGAGTTTATTAAATTCTTAAATTCTTCTAATATCGGTCATTTTATTTGTAATCCTACTACTGGGTATACTATTGCCGAGAGTCTAGATTCAAATAAAGTTATTAAAGCTGAGACTTTAGAAGACGCTGTTAAATATGCTTTTGAGGTTACTAAGAAAGGAAAAATATGTCTTCTTTCTCCTGCAGCTTCTAGTTATGAATACTTTAAGAATTTTGAAGAGAAAGGTAGAAAATTTAAGGAATTAGTATCTAATTATAAAACTCAAGAATAGATTCTTGAGTTTTTTATTTTTTGTGTTATAATACTTATTGACTTTAAGGGGGCGGTACCGTGATTAATGCTAAAGATAAGTTTTATAGAACAATACTTGGCTTTATTGCTAAAGAGAAGGCAGTGTTTGATTGTCCTTTAGATGAAGCTGATGATAAATATAAGAATATTTCTCATGTTTGTGGATATAACAATGAGTGTATAAAGGAAAGTGCTAATGTTAGTACTAATTTTCATCTTGTAAAGTTTGAAAATGGTTTATTTTTAATTAATGGTAATGTTTCTTTTATTGATTCTACTAGTAAGAAACATTCTGCTTTAGTATTCTTCTTATATAGTGAATCTAGTAATGTTCCAATTGCTAAGTTTATTTCTGAAAGTAAAATGAATGATGACGGATTATCTGTTGAAAGCTGCGCAGTTGTTGTAAATAATGAATATGGTATTTTTTATGAGGATGGATTTCTTAAAACCTCTTTTCATAAAACATTTGAAAGAGTTGCTTACATTGATGAAATATCTAGTAAATATTGTATATTTGATTTATTAGCTTGCAAAGGACTTAAACCTTATAATATTTTTTATCAAGATGGGGCTCCTTTTATTACTAATGGTGATAATAATATGAGTGTTTCTCAAATAATGGATGAGGTTAATGAACGTGTTAATTTAACACTAAATGATATTCAAAGTAAAACACATGCTACTTTGTCTTTAAAACAAGACAAGTAGTTTTTTTATTGAATAATATTATTTAAATTAGTATAATTTACTTAGTAGGTTGATAATATGGAGAAATTTAAAAAGTACTTTTTCTTTTTTATAATTTTTTGTTTTTTAGGATATTTTTGGGAAGTTTTTTATACATTCTATAGAAAGGGAACTCTTATAAATGTAGGCACTATGCTTGGACCTTGGCTTCCTATATATGGTTCTGGTGGCTTACTTATATACTTTATTTATAAAAAGATTAAGACTAACACACTATCACTTTTCTTTATTTCTTCATTTATGTGCGCCGTAATAGAATATGCTACTAGTTTTTATCTTGAAAAAGTTTATGGTATGAAGTGGTGGAACTATTCTCATAAGCCTTATAACTTAAATGGGCGAATTTATTTGGAAGGCATATTATTCTTTGGATTATTTGCTATTATTTGTATTAAGTTTATACTTCCTATTTTAGAAAAGATTTATGATAAGTTAAAGGGAAGAGTACTAAGCATTATTATATATAGTTTATTTATATTATTTACTGTTGATTTTATATATTCTACTTTTAATCCTAATACTAATGATGCTAAAAAAGTTAGTTACAATAATGTAGATTTTTATAAAGATGAATGGTATACTCTAAGTTAGAAGGAGAGTTGTATGAAGAAGTTTTTAAAAGAATTTAAGGATTTTGCTACTAAGGGTAATGTTCTTGATATGGCTGTTGGTGTTGTTATAGGTGGTGCTTTTTCTAAAATAGTTACATCACTTGTAGATAATGTTTTTATGCCTCTTATTGGTATTATTATTGGAGGACATGATTTTTCATCACTAACTATTAAAGTTAAAGACGCTAACATATACTATGGATTATTTATTCAAAATGTAGTAGATTTCTTAATTGTTGCTTTATGTTTATTTATAGTTATTAAAACTATTAATAAAATGAAAGATCTTAAAAAGAAACCTGAAGTTAAAGAAGAAGTACCTGCTAAGAGTGAAGAAGTTATTCTTCTTGAAGATATTAGAGATTTATTAAAAAAGAAAACTAAGTAATATTTACTTAGTTTTTTTATATATTATTGTATGAAGATTTTTTATATTGTTTTTTATTCCTTTGTTATTATTCTTATTTCTTTGTTAGTTTTTTATAATAATAATTATTATGCTTTGGATAGAATTAATTATGTTTCTTTTACATTTGATGATGGACCATCTAAATACACTAAAGATATTGCTAGTTTACTTAATAGTTATGGATATAGTGCTACTTTTTTTATGATAGGAAGTAAACTAAAAGATGATATTAGTGTCTCTGATTATATTGAATCTATGGGTAGTGAGGTAGGAATGCATGGGTGGGAACACATTTTAGTAAATAATGACGAATATAAAGCTCTTAATGAGTTTAATAGTAATTATTTACTTCTTTATAATTATAGCACTAACAAGAATTATCTTTATAGACCTTCTTATGGCGTGCTTGATAAAAATACTGCTAAATATATTAATAAACCTATTATATTATGGAATAAAGATACTTTAGATTGGAGTGTTAAGGATAGAAATATTATTGCCAATTATATTTTGGATAATATCACTGAATATGATATATTTTTAATGCATGATATATATGAGGAAACTTTTGAGGCTTTGAAAATAGCTTTGCCTGTGCTAAAGAATAGGGGATATAAAGTTTTAAGTGTTAGTTCTCTATCAAGAGCACGTGGTTGTTATTTAAAGAATAAAAACGTTTATTATAACTTAAAAGAGTGCTTATAATTTAAGCACCCTTTATATTGTTTGACTGTTGTCTTATTAATTTGTTGATTTCTTTTGTTTTTGTATCTATTTCTTCTTTTATTTTTTCTAGTTTTTGTTCATATTCATGGTTGTTACCATTTTTTCTTATTGATTCTAACACACTTTCTGTTTCATATTTAAGTTCATTTAGTCTTTCATTTTCGTGTTTTAGAACTGTTTTTCTCATTTCTTTAAATGATACTATTTTCTTGCTTCTAACCATTTTATATATAGGATTTAGAAGAGCAATAGTAGCATCTTCTTTTTCAGTTTTAGTTAGCATTTCTTTAGTAGGCATTATTTCTAAATCGTGAGTAAAAATGTCTATGTTTGTTATATTATATCTAACTAGATAATCATCAATTTCAATGTTTTCATTTTCTAAATCTTCTTTTGATATTGTTTTCTTTAAATATATTCCTTTTCTTTTTGAATTGAAGGGAATAATGTTATTTTTAACTTCATTATACAAATCATCTAGTTTTCTTCCTTTATCAGGCCCATTTTCTAGTATTTTGTTTTTTGCAATTAAAACTTTATCTAGTCTGAAGCAATCATAAAATTTGTATACAAATACTAACTCATATTGATCTGCCATGTTATCCCTCCTTATTTAATTATTTTAGGAACTATATTGTTCTTTTCAATGTTGCTTATTTTATCAAAATATATCTTTAAAGTCAACGATTATACTTGATACTTTTAAGCATTGTTTTCTATTTGTTTTGAAAATTCTTTTAGTAGTTCTTTTAGTAATTTTTCGTCTTCTACTATTGTTATTTCATCATCTATTAATTGTCCGATAATTATGTCTAATGGATTATCTATGTTAGCTAAATATATATATGCTTTATTATCATAATTTATATTACTAACAAGTACGTATCTATTATTATTATCTAGTGTTAATATGTAGTCTTTATTATTTTTCATTGTTCAATCTTCTAACTCTTTTTGCTATGTCAGCTTCGTCTAGTGTTTTTTCATAATCACTTACTATTTCATTTCTTCTTTTTTTAGTATAATTAGAAGAAACTGCTGCTCCTATTATTCCAGCCGTCATTAAAATTATGCAGCTTATATCATCGTAATCTAGTCCTGGATTTGTTTGTAGCATTTTAAAAAACATAGATATTGCTACATATATTGATGCGCCTTTAATATATTCGCTACCTTCTAGTTTTATTAGTTTCTCTGATAGTTTTCTTACTTTAGTAACTTTTTTACTTTCTTCTTTATTCTTAGGATTATTTACGCCTACTATTTTGTATGCCATATTGATTTCCCCCTCTTAATGGTTTTATATTATATCATTTTGTACCATAAATTGCAACAAAAAAATAACTTTTTCAAGTTATTTATTATCAAAATGGTGGTCCCTTAGGGATTCGAACCCTAGACCCACTGATTAAGAGTCAGTTGCTCTACCAACTGAGCTAAGGGACCAGCAACGTGTAAATTATAGCAAACTATAATTAATATTTCAAGTGTTATGTTGTAAATAAATTATAAAAATGATAAAATACTTTTGTAAGAAGTGGAGGTCTATTATGGATAAAACAATGGTTATAGATACTGAAAAGATTAATGGTATGAATGCTAAGGAAATTTTAAAACAAGTGGTTATGGATTTAGAAGATAGGGGATATAATGCTTATAAGCAGATTACTGAGTATTTACTAACTGGGGAAATTGGATTTATATCTTCTTATAATGAATGTAGAAGTAAAATGGCTGATCTTAATAGAAGAGATGTTGTTGAATTAATGCTAAAGGAATTTACTAAATGAGAGTAATTGGACTTGATTATGGCACTAAGACTAT
Organism: Caryophanales bacterium; assembly: GCA_016292035.1. Classification (GTDB taxonomy): domain Bacteria; phylum Bacillota_I; class Bacilli_A; order RF39; family UBA660; genus RUG727. The sequence continues at coordinate 80,686 of JAEEZR010000026.1, read as the reverse complement.
GGGAGTAGCGCTTAGCGATGAAACAAAGTTAATTGCTAGTCCTATTGAGACTATAAGATATAGCTCTTTTGATGAGCTTTATTCTAAGCTTGATGTTTATTTTGATAAATATAAAATTGATACTATAGTTTTAGGTAATCCTAAAAACCTTGATGGTTCTCTTAGTGATAGAAGTAAACTTTCTTTTGAAATGAAAGATTTACTTGAAAATAGATATCATGTTAATGTTATTATGGAAGATGAAAGATTCACTTCAGTGATAGTTAATAATATGCTTATAGAAAATGGTGAAAGAAGAAAAGACAGAAAGAAAGTAGTAGATAAACTTGCTGCTAGTTTAATTCTTCAAAGCTATTTGGATAGGAGTAATAATGGAAAGTAATAAAATTTTTATTGAAGAAGATGGTAAGGAAAAAGAGTACAGGGTTATTCTTACTATGGAAGACGTTGATGGTAAAAACTTTGTAGTTTATACTAAGGATGAGAAAAAAAGTGATGATACTTTATGCTATGCGGCTTTATATGAAGAAGTTGGGAAGAAATATAAAGTTAAATCAATCAAAGATGATAAAGATTGGGAATTTATAAGAGATGTATTAAATAGCATTCAAGGTAGCAAGGAGTAGTAATGAAAAAATTTAGTTTGAAAAAATTGATTTTATTTTTAGTTATTTTATTTGTTTTAATATTATTATTAATATTTGGAGTTTTTTGTTTTAAACTAAGTCCTGTATCTAATGATGATAGTGTCTTTTCGTACGATGTAGAACTAGGTAAAAGCGTTTATGAAGTGTTTAATGATTTAGAGAGTAAAGGATATATTAGAAGCGCTTTTGCTTTAAAAGTTTATAGTAAAATATTTAATAATGATGGCATTGATGCTGGAAGTTTTACGATTAGTAAAAGCTACAGCGCTACTAAGATATATGAAATATTAAGTACTGATAATATATCTCATGCTGCTGAAGTGGAATTTTTAATTAAAGAGGGAGACACAATTGATGATATAATTGCTACAATAAGTGATCTTTCTAATAAGAGTAAAGATGAAGTTAAAGCTGTGTTTAATGATAGCAAATATCTTAATGAACTTATTGATGCTTACTGGTTTTTAACGGATGATGTGCTTAATGAAGACATTTATTATTCACTTGAAGGTTATTTATATCCTGATCTTTATAGAGTTTATAAAGATGCTGATGTTAAAGATTATATAGAGAAGGCTCTTGAAAACACTAAAAATAAGCTAGATAGTGTTAAAAATGATATAGATAAAAGTGGTAAAAGTGTACATGAAATATTAACTATGGCTAGTATTTTACAACTAGAAGGCAGCTATTTAGATGATATGAAAGTAATTGCTGGAATATTTAATAATAGAATTAATGATGGTATGGGTCTAGGAAGTGATGTTACTACTTACTATGCTAATCATGTTAAAATTGGTTCTAGAGATTTAACTGTCGAGGAAATAGATTCATGTAATAATAAATATAATACTAGGTGTTCTTCTAATTTAGGTCTTCCAGTTGGGCCTATATGTGCATTTAATATGAGTGCTATTAAAGCTAGCTTAAATCCAGAGAATAATAGTTATTACTATTTTGTAACTGATAAAGAAGGAAATCTTTATTCTTCTAAAACTTATACAGAACATGTAAATACTATTAATAGACTAAAGAACGAAGGCTTATGGTATGAATTTGAATGATTTATTTAATGATATGGAACGTTATGCTAAAGAGGCTAACGTTCCTATTATGCTTAAAGAGGGAATTAATTATTTACAGAATTTTGTTAAAGAAAAAAATATTAAGAATACTTTAGAAATAGGCACAGCCATTGGTTATAGTGCTCTTAAGATTGCTTCTATGGGCTCTTATGTCACTAGTATTGAGCGAGATGAAAATAGATATAATAAAGCTGTTAGCTATATTAATAGTAGTGACTTAAAAGATAATATTAAACTTATTTTAGGCGATGCATTAAATATAAAGCTATATGATAAATTTGACTTGATTTTTATTGATGCTGCTAAAGCTCAAAATATTAATTTTATTAATAACTTTAAAGATAATTTAGAAGATAATGGATATATAATTATTGATAATGTAGGTTTTCATGGGTTAGTTGGTAAAAGCAGTGAAATACCTTCTAGAAATTTAAGAGCTTTAGTTAGAAAAATTGAGAACTTTCTTAATTATCTAGATGAACAAACTGAATTTAAAGTAACTAGGATTAATGTAGGTGACGGTCTTATTTTATTAGAAAGGATGTAATATATGAAATATTTTATGATTCCAAGTGATAAAGAATTAGATAAGTATAAGGAAGAACTTGTTCTTCCACTTTTAAACTATTCTATTGGTTTTAATGTTTATTTTGATAAAGAAGAAATTATTAATATTTCTAAGAGTAGAAAGGTAAATGTTATTATTAATAGACTTCTTCATAAGGAAGACATTGATAGTATTAAAAGTGTATTAGATTCTTTAAAAGATAGTGTTAATCTATTCTTTATTGAGGATTTAGGGCTTATTAGTATGATTGATAAAGATAAAATTGTTCTTTATCAAAATCATATATTAAACAACTATGACGCTGTTAATTATTTTAATTCTTTGGGTATTAAAAATGTTGTTATTAATAATGATTTAACTATTGATGAAATAAAAGAGATTGATAGTAAAACTAGTAGTAATTTATTTATATTTGGCATTAATAAGAATAATATTATGTATTCTAGAAGAAAGCTTATATCTTCTTATAGAGACTTTAAGAATGATCAAAGTATTAGTGATAATAATATAATAGTTGAAGATATTAGTAAAAAAGAGTTAATTATTAAAGAAGAAGATAAAGGCACTACTATATTTACTAAAGAAATATTTAGTATTAACGATTATTTAGATTCATTTAATAATTTTAATGTCATCATTAACTTTAGTAATTTTACTAGTGAAGAGAAAGATATTGTTTTAAGTAATTATAGTAATAAAGAATTAAATAAAATGATTAAAGTAAACAATTATTTCTTAATGAATAAGATTATTTATAAATTGGGGGTGAAATAATGGCTGAAATACTTGCTCCTGCTGGAGATTTAGAAAGGCTTAAATGGGCACTTATGTACGGAGCTGATGCTGTATATATAGGTGGAGTTAATTATAGTTTAAGAGCTAATGCTAATAATTTTACTATTGATGAACTTAAAGAAGCCGTTAGTTTTGCCCATAATTTAAATAAAAGGGTTTATGTAACAGTTAATATGCTATTTCATAATGAAGATTTAGAAAATGTTGATTCTTATTTAAAAGAATTATCAAATATTGGAATTGATGCATATATTGTAAGTGATATTAGTATTATTAGAAGGATTAAAGAACTTAATTTAAAGCCTGAGATACATATTAGTACTCAAGAATCTACTGTAAATAGAGAAGCGGCATTATTCTTTAAAAGGTTAGGTGCTACTAGGGTAGTTCTTGGAAGAGAAGCATCTAGAGAAGATATTATTGATATTAAAGAAGCTACTAATATGGAGTTAGAAGTATTTATTCATGGCGCTATGTGCACTAGTTATTCTGGCAGATGTGTTTTATCTAATTATGTAACACTTCGTGACTCTAATAGAGGTGGATGCTCTCAGGTATGTAGATTTAACTTTAATTTAAATGGTGAAGATTATCAAATTGCTTCTAAAGACTTATCTATGGTTGACTTTATTGATGATTTGGTTAAAATAGGTGTTACTTCTTTTAAAATTGAAGGAAGAATGAGAAGTATGTATTATATAGCTACTGTTGTAAATGCTTATAAGTCTATTGTTAGTGCGTCTATTAATAACACTCTTAATGATGACCTACTTAGATATTATAAAAAAGTCTTGAATAGAGTATCTAATAGAGATAATACTCCTCAATTTTATGATAAGATGCCTGGGGTAAATGAACAGTATTATACTGGTAGACAAGAAAATTCTAACCAAGACTTTCTTGCGGTTATAAAAGACGTTAATGACGATGTAATTACTATTGAGCAAAGAAATAACTTTAAAGTGGGCGATGAAGTTGAGGTATTCGGTCCAAATACAAAGCCAACCATTTTTAAAGTTACAAATATGAGTGATATAGATGGAAATGTAAGAGATGTTGCTAATCATCCTGAAGAAACTCTATTTATAAGAACTGATGCTAAATATAGTGTTAATGATATAATAAGAAGACCTATCATGTAACGAAAGAACGTTTGTTATAAAAGTGCTTTTATTATTGACAAAACATATATAATTTGATAATATTAGAAACTGTTAAGGAGATGACTATAATGAAAGAAAAAGAGTATTTTTTAACTAGTGAAGGTTATTTAGAACTTGAAACTGAACTTAATACATTAAAAACTGAAAAAAGAGAAGAAGTACTAAAATCTTTAAAAGAAGCTAGAGCCCTTGGCGATTTATCTGAAAACTCTGAATATGATGCAGCAAGAGATGAACAAGCTAAGGTTGAAGCAAGAATTAAAGAAGTTGAATATATATTAGAACATTCCACTATCATTGAAGAAGGTAAAAATGATGGTGTTGTAACAGTAGGTTCTACTGTTACTATTGCTTATGATGGAGATGAAAGTGATACTGAAGAATATAGAATCGTTGGTTCACAAGAAGCTGATCCATTTAACAATAAGATATCTAATGAAAGCCCAATAGCTGAGGCTATTTTAGGTAAAAAGGTAGGAGAAACTGTAGAAGTTGCTTCACCTAATGGTACTTATAAAGTTAAAATTTCAAAAGTTTGTTAAGGAGTTAATATGAAAGAGATAGTAATTGAAGTTAAAGGTAAAGAATGGGAAGAATTAATTCATCATTGTTTTGAACATAAAAAAGATGAAATTAAAGTTGATGGATTTAGAAAAGGACAAGTACCATTTGATGTTTATGTAAAGAAATTTGGTATTGAAAGCTTATTTATGGACGCAGTTGATCATGCTATTCCAAGTGCTTATGAAAAATTATTAAAAGAAAATAAGGACTTAAAAATAGCTTGCAGACCTACTGTAGACATTAAAGCTGTAGATAAAGACCATGTTGAAATCAGTTTTGGTATTACTGAAAAACCAGCTGTTAAACTTGGTAAATACAAAGATTTAAAAATTAAAAAAGAAGAAGCTAAAGTAGAAAAAGAAGAAGTTGAACATGAACTTTCTCATATTAGAGAACAATTCATTGAACTTAAAGATAAAGAAGGTACTGTTGAAAACGGTGACCAGGCTATTATAGATTTCGAAGGATTTAAGGATGGAAAAGCTTTTGATGGTGGTAAAGGTGAAAATTATCCTTTAGTTATTGGAAGCAATAGCTTTATTCCTGGATTCGAAGAAGGACTTGTAGGAATGAAGAAAGGTGAAACTAAGGATCTTGATCTTACTTTCCCTAAAAACTATCATAGTGAAGAATTAAAAGGCGCTAAAGTAGTATTTAAAGTTACTATTAAAGAAATTAAGGAAAGAGTTCTTCCTTCTTATAATGAAGACTTCTTTAAAGACCTTAATATGGAAGGCGTTACTGATGAAAAATCATTAAGAAGTGAAATTGAAAATCATATTAAAGCTCATAAAGAACAAGAAATTGAAGATAAATATTTTGACGAATGTTTATCTAAGGTAGCTGAAAATGCTAAAGTAGAAGTTCCTAAAGAAATGATAGATGAAGAAATTGATAGAATTACTGATGATTTTGCTCAAAGACTTCAAATGCAAGGAATGAATATCGATACTTATATTAATATGCTAGGACTTACTAAAGATGCTTTCAAAGAAAACTTCAAAGGCGAAGCTGAAAAGAGAGTTAAATATAGATTAGTTATTGAAGAAGTTGTTAAAGCAGAAAATATTAAAGTAGAAGATAAAGAAGTAGATGACTATACTAAAGATATGGCTAAGAAATATCAAGTATCTGAAGATGAATTAGTTAAGGAACTTGGTGGTAAAGATTTCTTAAAATATGATTTAGAAGTTAGAAAAGCTTTAGAAATAATAACTAAGTAATTTTATAGCACATATTTATATATGTGCTTTTTTATTGATTAAATGATTTATTTACTATATAATTTACATATGATAGAGGTGCATTTATGAAGAAGAATGGTTTTACATTAGTTGAATTATTAGCTGTTATAGCAATTCTTGCAATATTGATGCTTTTAATTATGCCTAATGTTTTGAATATGTTTAATAGTGGTAAAAAGGATGCATTTAAAGTTCAAGTAAATAGTATAAAGAAGGCAGCTGAAGAGAAAATACAAAGTGATACTATGGAAGGAATTAATATAACTCGTTACTGTGACAAAATTAGTTCAAATTGTACTAGTAAGTACAGATTATCTAATGATGCAGCTGATACTAGTTATATACTTACTTTTATTAATAATCAGATATCATCTATTGGTGTATCTAACTCTAATTATTGTTACTATAATAATACTGATGTTAATAGTATAAATGAAGAAGATTTTGTTGAAAATGCTACTCTTGTGTGTGATGGAAATAACTGTTCATGCGGTAAATACGTATACTGGACTACTGATCAAGGCGGTGAAAACTCTGGCTATGGAAAGAATAAAATACCAACAATTACATATGACAGTGTTGAAGAACTTGGATTTACTACTGCTGGTAAGTATGTTAGAAGTAGAGTAGCTGGCGATGGAACCGTTATGGGACATGAAGTTTGCTTATATTATGAAAATAAGAGCTTTTGTTTGGATGATACATATTTTGATACTGACTCTGAAACTACTAAATTAAAAATGAAAACTGCATTTAAAGAACTTTATCCAAATAAAACTATTACATGTAATAGTTATACTGATTCTGATGGTAACAAAAGTGCATATTGTTATGTAGATGGCTATAACTGTGGAAGTTATTCTCATGGTTTTACACTTTGCCAAGTTAGTGGTAAATACTGCAGTACTCATACTCATAAAAGTGCTTCTTGTAAATAATTATGAATACTTATTACTAGTAATAAGTATTTTTTTTATGTATAATTAGATTAGGTGATTATAGTGAAGAGAGTAATATTAATTGATGGTAATAATCTTTTATTTAGAAGTTATTATGCTACTGCATATGCTGGAAGCTTAATGAAGAATAGTAAAGATTTTCCTACTAATGGTGTGTATGGTTTTGTTAATATGATTAATAAGATTATAGCTGAAGAAAATCCTGAATATATCATGGTAGCTTTTGATAAGGGTAAAAACTTTAGACATGATAAGTATGAAAACTATAAAGCAGGTAGAATAGAAACACCTAGTGATTTAAAAGTGCAATTTCCTAAAGCTTATGAAGTACTTGATGCTATGGGGATAAAAGCAGTTGATGCAGAACTATATGAAGCTGATGATATTATTGGTACATTTGCCAAAATGGCTGATTTAGATAAAGAGTATGATGCTACTATTGTTAGTAGTGATAAAGATTTACTTCAGCTTATTAGTAGTGATGTTAATGTTAAACTCTTAAAGCAGCATGATTATATTATGATGGATGAGAAAACTTTCTTTGATACTTATCAAACTGAGCCTATTAAAATGATTGATTTAAAAGCACTTATGGGAGATGCTTCAGATAATATTCCTGGAGTTAAGGGAATAGGAGAAAAGACTGCTATTAGTTTAATTAGTAAGTATGGATCACTTGAAGGAGTTTATGAAAATTTAGATAAGATCAGTGAAAATACTAGAAAGAAACTAGAAAATGATAAAGATAATGCTTTCTTTAGTAAAGAAATTGCTACTATATATAGAGATGTACCTCTTAATATGACTTTTGAAGATATTAAATGGGACGGTATTAATAAGAAAAAACTAATTGATGTATATAGAGATTTAGAGTTTTGGACTATGATTAAGAAACTAGAGTCTGAAAGCGAAGAAGAAATTAGTGAAGAAAAGAAGAGTATTAGTAGTGATGTTATTTATACTAATGAAAAGATTAATATAAGTAGTGATTTTGCTTTTTATTTAGAACTTAGTGAAGACAATTATCATAAGGCTAATATTTTAGGTATGAGTATTTATGATGGAGAGAAGTGCTATTTCCTTGATAAGGAAGGTATAGTAAATAATAAAGATATATTTAAATATGCTAAATACACATATGATTTAAAGAAAGCTATTGTGTCTTTAAATAAACTTGGTATTAGTTTAGATAACTGTGTTTATGATTTAATGATATGTGCTTATCTTTTAAATTATAATGTTAAAGACGATATTGCTTATATAGCAGGCGCTAAAGGATATGACGTTGCTTTTTATGAAACTCTAGTTAAAAAAGGAGAAATAATTAAAGAAATAGATGAGTTTAGAAAGTGTGTTGGAGAAAAAAGTATATTTATTTATAACACATACAACTTATTTATTGAAGAGTTAAAGTCTGAAGAAATGGAAAACTTGTTTAATGACATAGAAATGCCTTTAATTAGAGTTTTAGCTAAGATGGAGATAAATGGCTTTAGAGTAGATAAAAGTATCATAGATGATATGAAAATGGACTTAGAAGCTAAGCTTACTATTATTAGTAATCAAATATACAATATGGCAGGATGTGAATTTAATATAGGAAGTCCTAAACAATTAGGAGAGATATTATTTGAAAAATTAAACCTTCCTCATGGTAAAAAGAAAGGCGCTAATGGATATCCTACTGATCATGATACTTTGGTTAAGATTAAAGATACACACAATATTATTCCTTTAATACTTGAGTATAGAAACATTAGTAAACTAATTAGTACTTATATGGATTCTTTAAAAACTTATGTAATGGAAGATAATAAAATACATACTATTTATAAGCAAGCTGTTACTAGAACAGGAAGACTTTCTAGCGTAGAACCTAATCTTCAAAATATACCAATTAGGGATGATCTTGGTAAACAAATTAGAAAAGCTTTTAAACCAGAAGATAATGAAATAATAATGAGCAGTGACTATTCTCAAATAGAACTTAGAGTACTTGCCCATATTACTAAAGATGAAGCTTTGATTAGAGCGTTTAATAATAATGAAGACATTCATACAAGAGTAGCAAGCGACGTTTATGGTGTACCTTTTGAAGCTGTTAGTAAAGTTCAAAGAAGAAATGCTAAAGCTGTTATATTTGGAATTGTATATGGTATAAGTGGATTTGGACTTTCTGAAAACTTAGATGATGTTACACCTAGTGAAGCAAAACTCTTAATAGATAAATATTTAAATATGTATAGTGGCGTTAGAGAATACATGGAAGCAATTGTAGCTGATGCTAAAGATAAAGGCTATACTAGAACTATGTTTAATAGAAAGAGAGTAATAGACGAGCTTAAAAATACTAACTATATTATTAGAAAAGCAGGAGAGAGAATAGCTCTTAATACTCCTATACAAGGAAGCAGTGCTGATATTATTAAAATGGCTATGATAAAAGTTGATCAAGAAATGACTAAGCGTAATTTAAAGAGTAAAATGCTTGTCCAAGTACATGATGAACTTGTGTTCTCAGTTCCAAAAGATGAAGAAGAAACTATGAAAGAATTAGTTAGAGATGTTATGGAAAATATAACTAAACTATCTGTTCCTTTAAAAGTAGAAATTGAAAGTGGAAGCGACTGGTATAACGCTAAATAAAAAGAACTTGTTAATCAAGTTCTTTTATTATTACGTGATAGTTTATTTCGTCTATTTTTGTTTTTGATATTAAGTTATATAGATTTGTTACTTCTAACTCTTTGTTTAGTAATGGATAGTTTTCGAATTTAGTTATAATTGGAAGAGTAGTTTCTTTTTTTATTGAGTTTATATACTTTTTACCAATAGTTGTCATTCCTAGTATTCTTATGTATTCTAGTTTTTTATATTTCTTAGCATCTTCTTTGGTGAAGTTTGTAAATATATTTATTAGTATTCTGTTTATTTTGTTATAAGTGTATCTCTTAGATTTAATGCTATCAATTAATTCGTTTAGATTATTTGAAGATAGAGCAGCTTTATATATTTTGTTTTCTAGTCCTTCATCTACTAGATGTATTTTATTTATTTCATCTTTCTTTTCTAAGATAGAATATTTTATTAGATTAAAAAACAAGTTATAGTCTAGAGTATTTAGTCTATTTTTATTATATGGGATATACTTATTTACATCTTCATTGTTTAATAGTTTCTGTCTTATATCAAATGCACTTATTATGTCTGTTTCTTTATTACCTTTATAGTTATTAGTTCTTTTTATTGGATGAATATTAATGCTATATTTATTAGAAAGTATTTCTTTTATATACGAAATAGCTAATAGATCATTACTTTCAGTTATTTCTATTCTTGTTAAATCTTTTACTGCTTTTGATAAACTACTAGGGTAGTTGTTTCCTTTATCCATGTATTCTTTTACTAATAAGTCAAATTCTTTGTTATTTATTTGAATAGATGCTACCTTTGTTAATTTCTCTAAATCATTTGATTCACTTCCAAATACTAGAGTATCTATTTTAAGCTCATTTAGAAGCCTTATAGAAGCAGAAGCAAAGGTATCGGCTGATTGATTAGAAAATACAAAAGGAAGCTCTATAACTATGTCTACATTGTTTTCAAGGGCTATTTTCGTTTTTTCTTCTTTTGTTAGAAGAGATAGTTCACCCCTCTGTGTATACAAAGTAGAAGTTACTACTACTATAACTGAGTCTTTAAACTCTTTTTTTATTTCATCTATTTGGTATTTATGTCCTTTGTGAAATGGGTTATATTCGCACACTATTCCTATAACATTCATATTAATCCTTCTTTCGCTCATTATTTTAACAAAAAAGTGAAGACTTTTAAATAGTTTTGTATTATAATCATCTTGTAAAGGAGTGGTATAGATGTTTGATATTAGTGCTCTTAAATCTTCTCAAGTAAGTTCTTTAAATATTGATGAAGATTTTAGTTTTTCAAGTGATGATGTTAAAGATACTGATATAGTAAGACTAGAAAACATTCATGCTTCTGGAAAGATAGAAAGAATAGAGGAAACTACTTATAAATTAGACTTAAACATTAAAGGTAACATGGTGCTTCTTTGTGCTAGAAGCCTAGAGGAAGTTGATTACCCTTTAAACATTACTATATCTGAAAATATTTCTGAAGAAACTAGTGAAGATTTACCTTTAATTACTCAAAATATGCTTGACTTAAGGAGCATTGTATGGGAAAATATTGTACTAGAGGTTCCACTTCGAGTTATTAAGGAAGATGCTTCCTTTATTACTGAGGGAGACGGATGGAACTTAGTTGACGAATATAAGAGTCAAGAGAATTCACCATTTAGTGAACTTAGTAACTTATTAGATATGGAGGGAAAAGAATGAAATTTGATTTACAATTATTTGCAGTACCTGCAAGAAGAACTAGTAAAACTGCTAAAAGAGCTAGAAGAACTCATCTTAAGAAAGATGCTCCTACTACAGTAACTTGCAAAAATTGTGGCGCAGCTATTGCTCCTCATAGAGCTTGCAGTAAATGCGGACAATACAAAGGTAAAGAAGTAATTAAAAAAGAAGAAAATTAATTATTTAGCACCCATTTAGGGTGCTTTTTTCGACATTGTTTTTGTGCTTTCTTATTTATAATATTCTTGGTGATTTTATGAATAAGAAAGTTTTTTTGTTTAGCATTATTATTTCTTCTATATTTTCTTTTGCTATATTAAAGATGTATAAGGCTCTTAGCAATTATAAGACTATAGGTTATATGGTTCAGGTTGGTGCTTATAATAATTTAGATAACGCTATTAATGCTTCTCATAATTATAAATATTCTTTTGTTATGAAAGATGATAGTATGTATAAAGTTTATCTTGCTTTGCTTCTTAGCGATGAAGCTTATAGTAAAGTAGTTAGTAGTTATGACGCTACTGATACATCTTTTAAGAAAGTTATTGTTATAAGTGATAAAGATTTTGCTATGAAGATTTCTGACTTTGATAGAGCTATTTTAAAATGTGATTCTTTTGATAAAATGAAACTTATTTTGAAAGAAGAAGTTGAAGTAATTAAAGATTATTATGATTTAGAGTTGATTTATTAGCTAGTGTTTAGTATATTTTTATTAGGAATAAATAACTGTAGCCTTAAGGGGCTACTTTTTGTTTTGGAGGAAAATATGAAATTAAAAGACTTAATAAATGAAGAAAAGCCTAGAGAAAAGCTTATTAATAATGGTCCTGGCTACTTAAGCGATAGCGAATTACTCTCTATTATTTTAAGAGTAGGAGATAAAGATAATAGCGTTAATGAAATATCTAATAATCTGCTTAAGAAATATGGCTCTATTGGCAAATTATCTATGTGTTCATATAACTCTTTGATTAAAGAAAAAGGAATTAAGAAAAGTAAAGCTTCGTCGCTTTTAGCTGCATTTGAAATTTCTAGAAGAATTAATAAAACTGACGAAAAGATTAAACTTTCTAATGCAGTAGATATATATAACTATTTTAAATATGACTTTTTATATGAAAAACAGGAAAACTTTTACTGTATTTTATTTGATACTAAAATGAATTATATTTCTAAGAAAAAAATGTTTGTTGGTACTGTTGATAGCGTTAATGTTCATCCTAGAGAAATATTTAAATATGCTATTAGTGAAAGTGCTAGTTTCTTTGTTGTTATGCATAATCATCCAAGTGGCGATGTTACGCCTTCTAGCATTGATATAGATATTACTAATAGATTATACGAAGCAAGTAAAATTATTGGCATTAAAATGGTTGATCATATTATTATTTCAAGTAACTCTTTTTATAGTTTTTATGAAGAAAGTAAAAATATGAATATTTGATACATATATTATTAGGGGTGATTCATTTGGATAAAAGAGAGGCTTTTAAAGAATTCCTTAGAAAAAGGAAAGATATTGCAAAAATAGTTATTGATGGGAAAAGTACATATCAAAAGCTATATGAAACTTATGACATATATGGAGAGAGTAGTGAAGTATGGGATAACTTAGTTAGTAGCTTTGGTTTTTCAGCTAGAAAAGTAGTTGATTATTTAAAAAAGATAGATATGGATAAGCTTGATCAAAATGTTTCTAATATAGAAAAAGCTCTTGGTTTCTTAGAAGAAATTGTTACTAATAAAGAAGCTAAGAAAGACATTTTTAAGCGTGGAAACAATGATGGCATTGAAAGGCTGTTTGATGAGTAATGAAATATGAGACTAGAATTAAAATATATAATGATAAGAATCTTCTTAGGTTTCTTAGAGAGAATAGTTATTATATAAAGTACTTTAATAGGAGAGGAAATTTTGATGATTATGTAAAGCAAATGAAAAAAAGATATTCTCTTTCTTTTAGTGATAAAGTAGAACGTATGCAGTTTAGCGCTAATATCATAAAAGCTTTTTTTGAAACATCTAAAGAAAACTAAAATATTTATTGACTAGTTTGTTAGAATTTTGTTATAATAACTTTGTAATATGATAGAAGGAGGAATAAAAGTTATGGAAAGCAAAAAAGGTTTTACTTTAGTTGAGTTACTTGCAGTAATCGCTATTTTAGCTATATTAATGCTTCTAATTATGCCAAACGTATTAAATATGTTCCAAAATGGTAGAAAAGATGCATTCATTACTCAAGTACAAACTGTTTGGAGAACTGCTAATACTCAATATATTTCTAGTTCTTTATCTGGATCTGCAACTAGTACTTTTGCTAGCACTTGTCCAACTGGAATAAGTTCTTGCGGACAATTAGATGTTGGGTCTACTAATGTTAAATACTTTGTTAGCATTAACGGTGAAGGAAACGTAGCTCAAATCGGTGTTTCTGATGGAAACTTCTGCTATGTTGCCAATAGTAATCCTAAACTTAACATTACTAGAGAAGAAGTTGGAGAACCTGATAATAAAACTCTAACTTGTACTGCTAGCGGATCTAACGTTACATGTTCTTGTAATTAGTAAATCTAAAAGAAGCTTAATGCTTCTTTTTTCTTGACTTAAAAATAGATAAATGCTACTCTAAAAATAGAAGGTGAAAGAAATGAATTACGTTCCTTTGAATATCAAAACTCACTATGAGATGCTTGGTAGTTTAATTAAGATTGGTGATCTTGTTTCTTTCGCAAGCTCTAATAATGTAAGTGCTTTAGGTATTACTGATTGTAACCTATTTGGTACACTCGAATTGATTGATGAATGCAAAAAATATAATATTAAGCCTATTGTAGGAGTGTCTTTTGAAATTGATTCTTTTAAAATGATTTTATATGCAAAAAATTATAAAGGTTATATTAATTTACTTAACTTAGTTAGTTTAAGGAATTCTGGTAATATTACTATTGATGATTTTAAAGATAAAAATAATGATTTAATTTGTGTTACTGATGATTATGAAAACTATTTGAATTATAAGATGCTTTATGAGCAGGTATATTTATCTTATAGTAATAGAGAAGACAAAGAAAAGGCTTTATCTATTAGTGATAAGATTGTTTATATTAAGGAAAGCAGATGTATTAATCAAAATGACTTAGAATATCTTCCTTATCTTTCCCTTATTAGAGAGGGTAAAAATATAGGCGAGTATGATAGCTTTAAGAGCGAGTGTTATTTGAATTATGATATAGATGAAGCTGATGCTAAGAATACTTTTTTGTTTTCTAATAATATTGATATTCAATTTCCTAAAATAGATTATTCTCTTCCAAAGTATTCATCTGATTCTGATTTACTGCTTGAAAAGCTTTGTCTAAAAGGTATTAGTAAGAGACTTGGTGGAAAAGTAAGCGATATATATAGTGATAGACTTAAGATGGAACTTGATGTAATTAAAAGCATGAATTTTACTGATTATTTCTTAATAGTATATGACTTTATATTGCACGCTAAAAAGAATGGTATATTAATTGGGCCTGGAAGGGGAAGCGCTGCTGGAAGTCTAGTAAGCTATTCTTTGGGTATTACTGAGATTGATCCTATTAAATATGGACTTATTTTCGAAAGATTTTTAAATAAAGATAGGGTTACTATGCCTGATATAGACGTTGATATTGAATATTTAAGAAGAGATGAAGTAGTTTCATATGTTAAAAGTAAATATGGAGAAAGTAATGTTGCTAATATTATCACTTTTAGTTCTCTTTCTATAAAACAAGCTGTTAGAGATATTGGAAAGGTTTTATCTATTCCAACTAGTAAGATTGATAGTATAAGTGCACTTATTAAAGATGATGATACTCATGAATCTTTAAACACTAATAGTTCTTTTATGAGTCTTATTAATGAAAATGATGATCTTAAAAAGTTGTTTAGAATATGCAGTAAAATTGAAGGAATTAAAAGACATACTAGCATACATGCTGCTGGTGTAGTAATTAGTAGTGATAAAATCTGTAATAGAGCACCCATATACTATTCTAATGGCATTGCTCTTACTGGATATACCATGGAATACTTGGAACGTGTTGGACTTATTAAAATAGATTTTCTTGCTATTAAAAACTTATCTATTATTTTAAATATATGTAAAAAGATTAGCTCTGACTACAAAAAAGATGTTGTTTTGAGCAATATTCCTCTTAATGATAAAAAGACTCTTGATATTTTTTATAATGGCGATACTAGTGGTATATTCCAGTTTGAAAGTCAAGGCATGAAGAGCTTTTTAAAAAGTCTAAAAGTTAAGTCATTTGATGATTTAGTTTTAGCTATAGCTCTTTATAGACCTGGTCCTAAGGACAACATACCATCTTTTATTAAAAGGCGTGAAGGAAAGGAAAAAGTACCCTTTATTTGTGAAGAACTTGATAGTATTATTGGAAACACTAATGGAATTATTGTTTACCAAGAGCAAATATTAGATATTCTCAAAAGAATTGGTGGTTTTTCTTATAGTGAAGCTGATATTATTAGAAGAGCTATGTCTAAGAAGAAAGAAGACGTTATAGCAGAAAACAGAGATAGATTTGTTAAAGGTGCTTGTAATAATGGACTTGATAATAAAACTGCTAATATGATTTATGATTTAGTATTAAAGTTTGCTAATTATGGATTCAATAAGTCACATAGTGTAGCTTATTCTTTAGTTGCTTATCAAATGGCATATTTGAAAGCTCATTTTACTTCTTATTTTATGTGTGAGCTTCTTAATGATAGTATGTCTTCAACTGATAAATTAAAGAATTTAATTAATGAGTCTAAGAAATATGGAATAGTTTTTAAGTATGTTAATGTAAATTATAGTTCTTATGAGTTTATAAATGATAAAGACACTATTTACTATCCACTTAATATTATTAATGGTATTAGTAAAGATAATGCTCTTTCAATAATTAAAGAAAGAACTAATGGTAAATTTGCTTCTTTTTCTGACTTTGTTAAAAGAATGTATAACTCTCATTTTGATGATAGGACTATGTCAGCTCTTATTATGAGCGGCGCATTAGACGATTTTGGATTAAATAGAAAGACTATGATTAGTAATCTTCCTAGTATAAATGAATATGCTAAGCTATGCTTTAAACTTGGAATGAATGTTGAAGAGCCTCTAGTTAATACTGAAAAAGAGTATGATTATGCATACTTAGATTCTGAGGAGTATAAATTATTTGGTTTCTATGCAAAAAATCATCCTGCTAGTAAATACTTTAGTGGCGATATGATCTATGTTTGTGATGCTTCTAAATACTTTAATAAAGTAATGAAATTTAGTGTTTTAATCGATAGCGTAAGAGAAATCACTACTAAAAAAGGCGAAAAAATGGCTTTCTTGAATGTAAGCGATGAAACTTCATCTATATCTCTTACTGTTTTTCCTAGTGACTATAAAAACTTTGATGCTAAGAAAGGCGATATTTTAACTATTAAAGCTAAAGTTGAAAGAAGATTTAGTGATTATCAACTTACTTTAATTTCTTATGAAAAAATGTAATTTTTTTACATTTTTTTCTTTTTCTATTTTTTATTATTGTAATTAGTTTTATTATATTTGCCTTTAAATAAGTGCAATATAAAGTACTAAATATATATCTATTTTTAAATATTTGAGGTATTTGACACTCCTGATAATTTATGATAGTTTAAAAATGGAAGGAGGTGAAATATGAAAAAGATAATGTACTATTATTCTGTATATAAGAAACAAATTATTGCTATGGCGTCTATTTTTTTATTAGTGGCTCTTTTTACTACTTTTATTTTAATTAATAGAAAGTTTAGCTCTTCATCTGTTAAAAGCGCTGATAAGACTATCGAAGTAGTTTCTTCTAATAAGAAAGCTGATGCTTCTATTAAAGTAGATGTTAAAGGCGCTGTTAAAGTTCCTGGAGTATACGAAATGAGTGAATCAGATAGGGTAATTGATGCTATACATAAGGCTGGAGGATTATCTGAAAATGCATATGTTCTTAATCTTAATTTAGCTAAAAGAATATTTGATGAAAACGTTATTATAGTTAATACTAAAGAGGAAGTAGAGTTTTATCTTATGAACGATATACCTATTGTTTGTGAAGACAATTATAAAAGAGTTAATAATGGAGTATGCTCTTTATATAACATTGCTTCATTAGATAATGACGAAATAACTGGCAATACAACATCAATTTCTAATGACACTAGTAATTTGAACAAATTTGTGAATATTAATACTGCTTCTAAAGAACAAATATCTACTTTAGAAGGAATAGGTGAGAGTAAAGCTCTAAAAATTATTGATTATAGAGAGAATAATGGACCTTTTAAGAGGAAAGAAGATATTATGAACGTCGAAGGCATAGGCGAAAAACTTTATGAAGCTATTAAAGACAGT
Source organism: Caryophanales bacterium (assembly GCA_016292035.1). Classification (GTDB taxonomy): domain Bacteria; phylum Bacillota_I; class Bacilli_A; order RF39; family UBA660; genus RUG727. The sequence continues at coordinate 62,855 of JAEEZR010000026.1, read as the reverse complement.
ATTACAGTCTAAGCTTTTTATTATATTAATTATTTTATTTTCTGTTATTTATTCATTAGTTATAACAAATTATAGGCTTAATTATAGCGCTAGTATTATAAAGTCAAATACTTATAGTTGTAAGGTAAATAGTTACAATTTTGATGGAGATAGGCTTACTATGGAGCTTTCTTGCCCATTTAAGGTTATCTCCTATTATTATTTTAAAGATGATTATGATTTTCTTAAAAAAAATATAAGTTATGGCAGCAATATTGAGATCAATGGTGATATTGATAAAATAAGCTCTAATACTTTTTTTAATGCATTTAATTATAAAAGGTATTTAGCACTTCGAATGGTATACTTTAGTATTAAGATTAATAGTATTACTGCTATTAATAGAAGTAATAGTCTTTTTTATAGATTAAAAAACTATTTATATAAGAGAGCAAGTTTAATAAATAACCCATATATGTATGCCTTCATACTTGGTAATAATAAAATGATTAAAGATGATTTAGATTTATTTAGAGATAATGGTGTTTCACATTTGCTAGCTCTTTCTGGCATGCATGTTAGTTTCTTTAGTGCCTTTTTACTCTTTTTTCTAAGAAAGATTCATGTTCGTAAAACTATAAGATATTTTATAGTATCAATTATTTTACTAATGTTTTATTTAATTAATGCATCTAGTATTTCTCTATTTAGAGCTGTTCTTTTCTTTATATTAGCTTTTTTATTTGAACTTTTTGATATAAAAACAAGTAATATCAATATGCTTCTTATCTGTTTTTCTATTACATTATTTATTTTTCCTTATGGTCTTTTTGACAGTGCTTTTTTACTTTCTTTCATAAGTGTTTTCTTTCTAATTAGATTTACTAAAAGAACTTCTAGCTATTTTAAAAGCATTATATTTGTTTCATTTCTTTCATTTGCAACTACTTTTTTATTATCTGCTTATTATTTTGGACAGGTTAACTTGCTTTCAATCATATTTAATATATTTTTGGTGCCTTATGTTAGTTTAATTGTTTTTCCTCTTAGTCTTCTTACTTTTTTATTTCCTTTCCTTTTATTTATTTATGATAAAGTTATTTATGTTTTGCTATCAATTAATAAGTTATTTTCACTTTGCAATTTAATAGTTTATTATCCTCATTTTTCGTCATGGTTTATTCTTTTGTATCTAGTGATTCTTTATTTGGCTATGCATAGAAATAAATACTTACTTATTCTTTTATTTGGTTTAGCTTTATGTTTAAAGATGTATCCTTATTTTGATTATTCTTATAAAGTTTTTTATTTAGACGTATCTCAAGGAGACAGTATATTGATTTCGTATCCAGCTGGTAAGGGAGCTGTTCTTATAGATACTGGTGGCAATATAAATAGCAATTATTCTAATATAGCTATTAATAAAACTATTCCTTTTTTAAGAAAGAATGGCATTAGTTCTATTAGATTTTTGGTAATTAGCCATGGTGATTATGATCATATGGGAGAAGCCATTAATTTAGTCGAAAACTACAAGGTAGAAAAAGTAATCTTTAATTGTGGAGCTTATAATGATTTAGAACAAGAATTAATAAAAGTTTTGAATAAAAAGAAGATTAATTATTATTCATGTATTAAAGAACTAAATATAGATAATAACAAACTTTATTTCTTGCAGACAAAAGAATATGATAATGAAAATGATAACTCAAATGTTATTTATACAGAACTTGATGGTTATAAATTTATGTTTATGGGAGATGCTGGAGTTACTACTGAAAAAGAAATAATGAGTAAATATAATCTACTAGATATAGATATATTAAAAGTAGGACATCATGGTAGTAGGACAAGTTCAAGTATTGAGTTTATAGATAAAATAAAACCTAATTATTCTGTTATTAGTGTTGGAAAGAATAACAAGTATGGTCATCCAAATAAAGAAGTATTAAATAATCTAGAAAATTCTAAAATATATAGAACAGATCAAGATGGTAGTATTATGTTTAAGATTAAGAATAACACATTAAAAATTGAGACTTGTAGTTCATAAATAGTATCTATGATATAATATAATTGGTGATATAATATGGATTTACTTCAAAAGATAATGGAATGTAAGGAAGAAGATGTTGATTCAATTATTGAAACAGCTATAAATGAAGCAAATTCAAATGCAGCAAAAGTTGAAAAATTAGGCTTTCTAAATAATGGAAAATCTTGTAGTGTATTTAAAGGATTCATACCACTTAAAACTAGAATTAAATATGCTAATTTAAATATGGAAGATTACGGAATGGAAAGTACAGATTTTATTTATGAATTTGCACACTTTATTAAAAAGTATAACATTAATAATAAAGCTTCATTAATTCATAATCTAGAATATTTTGTTAATAGTTATTTTGGATTCCCAGGTAAAGTAGATAGAGAAACAATATTTAATGAAATCGCATGGCAAACAACCACTACAGATGAAGAGTATTTTAAAGCATTAAAAAATAATAAACTTGGTGATTTAAAAGGTAAAGGAGCAGCTCAATGTACGGAAAGAGGAGCATTGGTTCAACAGGTATTAAGTATTTTTGACACAGAATCATATTATTGCATGGGGTGTGTAGATTTGAATGATAAACAAGAGGGACATTGTTTTAACATTGTTAAGAGAAAAAATGACTATGCTTTGCTAGATTATAGTATCCCAATTGCATCATATAAAGAAAATGGAAGTGTTCAAGCATATTACCCCTTTGTAGGTGCTTTAACAAATGAAGAATTCTTGGATTTTGTAAATAATGGTGTGATTAAATCATTTGACGACTATTATATGAATGGTAAAGAATATGAAAAGACTGGTACACAGAGAATGTATATAGTTGGAGAATATGAAATAAAAAAAGATAATAAAAGTGGTATAGGTTTATAACAACTTATACCATTTCTATTTGTAATTATATATATTCTAACCGTATACATAAACGTATATCACCACATGGGTTTTATGATCATATGGCAGCTGCTCATATATATTAATTGTTTAATACCCGTAGGTAGAAAAATCGATATGGTCATCCTTATAAAGAAGTATTAGAAAACTTAAAAGAAACTAAAATATATAGAACTTGCAAAACGAGATTACGAAATGATAATAAAAAAACTTGAAAATGTTTGTTAATATGATAGAATAATTGACTAGGAAGTGATATACCGTGTATACAATAGAATGTTATAAGACTAAGAAAGAAAAACCAACTATTAAAGAACCAGATTATTCAAGCAGTAATTGGAAACTAAATTATTTGATGAAGAGATGGTACTCATATAAAAAAGGTTTAATTGATAAATGTTGGAATATAAAGAGTTTAACTATTGATGTGGAAGATATAAAGCACATTATATATGATAATAGACTGTTAAAACTATATAGTCTATATTTCAAAGTACAAAGAGCAAATCTAGATAAAAAAATTGGCTCAATTACTATTCTAAATAATAATAGTGTAAATCTAATGTTTATTAATGCAATTATTAATTGTAAATGGATGATTAATCGAGATGAAATGTTAGATGGCATAGATTCTTTAAATGTTTCAAGGCAATTATATAATTTCATGAAAGAGTATGATTCTACCAATGATCCAAAATTAAAAAGAGATATTGAAATTCTAATTGATTATTATATAAATACTATTACTAGCTATAATAAAAATGAACAGGAATTTGGCTCTAATACTTTAAAGTTAGGAAAGCATTTTATTAGACAAAAAGAAACTAATTAATGTTTCTTTTTTTATTTATTAAACTATAAATAGAGAATTGCTATCAGCGAAATTCATTAATGTGATATAATTGTTGTAGGATGTGATAACGATGGATGAAACAAAACCAGAGTTTTTGTATAGAGGCGTAATTGTTAATGAAAAAATAATAAATGAAAAGCAAATATTTGGTGTAGATTTAACTCCACCAAATCCGCCCAAGTATGATGAACAAGGAAGAGAAACCGTTGGCGATGGAAATGAATATGGAGTATATATGAGTGATTACAAAGAAGTCGCAACGAGTGCATATGCAGCAGTTAGTATGGGCGATGGAACTCCATTAAATAAAAACGTTAGAATCGGAGTAGGATCCTTAAGAATTGCTGTTCCTGCTGTTGGAATTGTATACAAAATATCAACTAATGGATTAGATGTTCATAAGCCGTGGATTACAAGCTCTTTAAGGGGTCATTATAATAATGGATTCATGGGCGATGAATGGGTTGCTGAACGAATACCGGTTAGTAATTATGTAGTTGAAAAAGTAGTGGTTGGTGAAGATATATTACATTCTGAAAAAGAAATTGATATTACTAATCAAGATGAAATTCTTCTAAGAATTAATGAGGAATTAGAAGAAAGAAAAATAAGACTAGAAAAATTTGAAAAATTTATTGAATCACTACCAGAAAATCAGGTGCTAAGAATGATGTCAGATGAATTAGATGTCTACAGAGAAATATATAAAAAGGGTGGGCTAAATGAAATAAATTTGAAGACTTTCAAAATATCAAATTGTAGTGATTGCATCAAATTGATGATGGCATATTATTATCAAAACAGTACTTCATCATTGCCTATGAATGAACTTAAATATTTAAATGAATTGCAATCTATCGAAGATTTTACTTTTATGGATTTTGATAAGTTTTTATTAAATAATTTAAAAAAATCAATTGATAATAGAACTAGTTTCGTAGAAAGACAAAGTGCTTTGGGTGATGAGATAAATACAAGCTTTTTTGACAAGAAAATTGAGTCTTTACTTCAAATGAAAAATATTTATCTTACATTAATGATTAATCAAGTTGTTATGTCAACAGGGATTATGTTTGATGAAAATATTAATTCTATCACTGATTTAAGAAAACAAGAGGAAATGTTTGATAAAAAACTTGAAGAATTATATTATGATGGAGAATTATCAATTCAATTATACCAAGCCATGAAGAAAAAAATACGTGAAGCAACAGAAAGTAAGGTGTCAGCACTTAATTCTAATGAAATTGAAATACATTCTTCTCATGCCAAATAAAGAGACTTTTAAAAGTCTTTTTTATTTAATAATTTATCAAACTTTTTTTACAATCGCTACAATCTTATAACTATGATATAATATTTTAGCGATGGATGTGATTTCATGAAAAAAGTTATTGATGGAAGTAAAATTGAGTTTCTAATCGAAGAATCAGATGAAGTAATAATGTATATGGATTATTTTGCTGACGAATGCGTATGGTTTTTTAAAGATAGTAATGAAGTAATAATAACAGATGATATGGAGCTTTTTGAGCCATTAAAAGAGCTAATGGAACAGCAATACAATTTTAGTAGTGATGATGTGTTTAAGTGCTATAAAAAAGGTAATGAATTAGTTTGGTATAGTGATTGCTATTGCAATCCTAATGATGAGTGGGACATAAAAAGTGTAAGCTATTTAACTATTACTTGTGAGAGTAATTATATTAAATTAAAGTGTACTAAGCCACTTGATATGGAGGTACCTAGAAAAAGTAAAACGCATGTTATTGCATTTTCACCTTCATTTAATGGTAGATTTGCAAGAAATATTAATACAGGTTCTACTTTACAAGATGATTTTATATCTAAAGTTTATCAAGCACTGCTAGATAAAGAAATAATAAGAGAACTACATCAGTGAATTCTTAGGCGGATTATTAAATAATAACTATATGGACTTTTTATAAATAGGCTAATTATTCAATGAAAAATTAGTTATATTTTGTTATAATAATTGTTGGAGGATTGTGTTATGCATGGAGTTTATGCCGAATATGTTAGAAATTGTTGTGATGATGATTTAATTTTGCTCGATGATAGAGAATACTTTAAATCTAAAACTTCTTTATTTTTATCTCAGAAAATTGATTTTGAAGAGTACAAAAAATTAATTATTGATAGATTGAGTTTAATAAATTTAGAATATATGGGATATAATACGAGAGAAATTAATGATTCAAATGCTAGTTTAATTACTTCATTAATTATCAAATGTATTACTTCAAATAACGATGAAAATGTCATTGAAAGTTGCTTTAGAGTAGTTTCTTGTATGACTCATTTTCAATTGTTTGATGATGCTAATCATAGAACAGCGTGTAGATTATTAGATATGCTTCTTAGTTATAAAGGATATGATTTAGATATTAAAAAAGTATTTGAAAAAAATAAAGAATCAATGACATATTCTATTCCTATTGTTTATGACGTCAATGATAAAATTAGCATTGATGATAGATGGTATGATACTATTAAGCACGCCTCTGGTATGAAAAGGCCTTAAGGCACATCTAAATTGTTTTAGGCTTTGGTTTTACCGCTCCATATCTACTATTAATTAATTTAAAGTATGAAATTAATTATTTATATGCTATAATATGTAACTTGAGGTGAAACCTATGTACACTATAGATTACTGTAAAGACAGAAAAGATAAGCCTATTATTAGAGACTACGTTTTCTTTGATGATGGCAAGATTATTCTTCCAAAAGGAAGATATTATTCTAACAGACTTGATATAGTTAGAAAATGCTGGAACGTAAAAAGCGTTACTATTGACCTAGAAGATTTAGATTATGTTATGTATGATCATAGCTTTAGAGTACTTGCTGACTTATATTCAAGAATAAAAAGAAAAGGTTTTAATGAAGCTAAAACAATTACAATTCTAAATAATAATAGTATTAACTTAATGTATATTTACGAAATTATTAATTGTTGGTGGATGATTAATGCTGATGAAAAATTAGACAGTTCTAAACTTTCTGATGCAGCTAGAAATCTTATGATGTATATTGAACAATATAATGTTTCTACAGATGAAAAGACAAGAAAAATTATTGAGGACGAAATAGAACTAATAAGGCATTATATGGACTCTCTTATTAAAAAAATAAGTTGCACTAGAACTGATGATAGTAATAATTTATTACTTAGCAAACGCTTTATGATAAATAAAAACTAAATTTTATTAATTTGGTTTTTTATTTACACTTATGTGACGATGCTTTACAGATTATTGTTTTTTTATATTATTATTATATGGTATACTATGCTTAGGATGTGATAGGTATGCCATTAATGTTCAAACAAGAGAAGAGTTATGAAAATAATATTTTATCGGCTACTAGACCTAGTAAAACTACTCTTAAGACTGACTTGACCCCTAAAACTAGTTATAAAACTATTTTAAGACAAAAGTCTATTATCAAAGTTTATGTTGATGACGACAAATACTATATAGAGCACGCTAGTGCATACGCTCTTGGAATTATAAATACTAGAGCAGTTATGTTAGATACTCCAAAGCTTGTTGAAATATCTTTAGGTCTTTTGAACAAGTTAAAAGCTGATAGTGATATTGAAATTGAATATATAAGAATAGAGAAAAAACAACCAATTAGAGTTTATGTAGATGGATCTAACTACTGCATAGATAATTCGGCTGCTTATTCTTTAGGACTACTTAGTGTGGAAGAATTTAATAATGCTGATAATGACTATTATTATATTAATGAGAGTCTTTTGAACTCTTTAAAAGAAAAATATAAAATTGAGTTTTACTCATTGAGCTTAGAAGAGTTTTCTTCAGAGAGAAAGCGATAATGTTGCTTTCTTTTATTTTTTTAATAATTTAATAGACTTAAACGTTGTCTTTGATATATAATGTATATAGTAGAGGTGTAAAAATGAAATATAATTATACAGCGTATTATAATAGTGAAGAAGAGAGGATTAAAGCTGTTGCTGATGACATTTTAACTGAATATCCTAACTTAGGTATTTTAGCTACAGAAGCTGCTAAGATGGAAAAACCTTTTGGGAGAGTTCATGAAGACTACTGGGATTTTAGTGAACAAGCAAATCATATTAATAGATTAATTGATATTGTAATAGTTACTGAAGGAAAACCTCAATTTTCAGCAGAGTATGAGAAAGCTTGCAAAGATTTAGCAAGTAATTTTAATAGTTGGAAAGATTCTTTTACATATGCTAATCCTGAAGAACAAGCTGTTTATTATGTTATGCAAAGATTTCAGCGCCATCTAGAAGATCCATCTATTCCTTTAGTTACTGTTAAACAAGCAGATGAAATTATCGATCGTGATCATCAAGCCAAGCTAGATAAAATGAAGTGGTTAAGAGACCATACTATGCAATATAATTTTACTTCTTATTACCGCACTGATGAAGAAAGAATTAAGGCTATTTCAGATGATATTTTACGTGAATATCCTAATCTTGGTGTTTTGGCTATAGAAGCTGCCAAATTAGAAAGACCTTTTGGCAGTATACATGAAGATTACTGGGAATTTAGTAGTCAGGAGAATCATATTAATAGATTAATAGATATTATAATTGTTACTGAAGGAAAAGCTGAATATACTTCTGAATTTCAAAAGGCTTGCAGCGATTTAGAAAAGAATTTTGATAGTTGGATTAAATGTTATTCTTATGCTAATCCTGAAAAACAACCTGCTTATATATTAATGACTAGATATAAAGACCATTTCACTAAACATGATGTACCTCTAATTACGTATAATGAAGCTTATGATATATCTTATTCATTAGATGAAGAGCAAAATAGATCAATGTAATAATTTAAAGCAAGATATGTCTTGCTTTTTTATATTAATTTTTCTTTAATTTTATATTTTTATATGTTAGAATAATCCTTGGTGATTGAAAGATGAAAAACATTATTTATGTTACGCATGAAGTAATTGTTAATTCTTCTAGAATTTACCCTGCTAAGAAGTTTAAGACTGGTTTAAATGACTTTGAAAGTATTGATTCAGTTTCATGTTCTTCTAAAGGCAATTATGTAAAAATAATAGGGAATTTACATTTATATGGAGTAATGATACAAGATTTTGGATTTTATGATGTTATTAATGATATATTTTATCCTTTAGAATCATTAGAAAATGCGTGCGTTATAACAAGAAAAAGTGATTTCTTCTTTCATTCTGTTAAACAAGTTACTAGAGCTTTAAATGTAAGGCGTTAATTTTTATTGATTAAGGAGATGCATTTATGATTTATAAAGAGGGAATGCTATGTAAGCATTTTAAAGGTACAAATTTAACTGAAAAAAATATTTATAAAATTGAGCAAATAGGCGTTAAAGGTTCTGATATTGATGAAGGAGTTATTACTTATACTGGTGATAATGATTTAAAAAGAGCAGTAAATTTAGTTGTTTATAGCAATATATTTCAAGATGGTAAGATGTTCTGCAGAGAGTATGAAGATATTTCAAGCCCTTTGAGTGAGGAAAACAAAGAAAAGTATAATCAAACTATTAAAGTTGAACCACTTTCTGAAGAAGAGAGTTTACAAATATCTAATGAAGACTTTATTACTATGAAGAAAAAGTATTTTCTAGATAAGTTTGGCAAATAGGTTATATTTCCCAAGTACCTAAATAAGTACAAAAGTGTTGACTTTTGTATTTTATTTTGGTATAATTTACTTACTAAGAGGGGGAAATTTGATGAAAAAAATAGTTTTAGTATATAAATATAATGGTGAAGACTTTATTATTTTTAAGGAAGATAATAAGTATTTTGCTTGTAAAAAAGTTAATAATGCTGTTTCTTTTGATCTTAGTGCAGAAGAAGAAGACATGGTTAACAAGGTTTTTGATAAAGTAAAAGTAAAAGAACATTTAAAGCTATCTAATATTAATTATAATGGTAAGGAGTTCCAACATTTTTATGATAGAGAAAACAACTTCCATACTTTCTTGAATGCTGATGGAAAGACTTTAAACGTTCAAGATTTTATAAATCTTAATGCCAAATATAATAATATGGAAGAGTTTGTTTATCAAGGTGGTAATGAACCATCTAGTAACAATACTTTTATTAAAAGATTAGTTAAGGCTGGTAAAGAGACAGTTCTTGTTTTAATGCTTGCTTCTGCCTTAGTGCCTTCTAACGCTACTATAAGTGTTAATGCTGCTTCTAAATCAGTTACTGCTTCAGTAGATGATACTGATTACAGTAAACTAACAGATAGCGAAAAAATAGCTTTACTAAAGTCAACTTTAGAAGAAAACTCTAATTTAAATAAAAAAGAAAAAGATTTTGCACTTATGACTTTTAGAGCTTTAGAAGATAATATAGATATTATTGATATGCCTACTGTTGTTGGAAGACTTAAGAAATTAAAAATTAATTACGTTAACAGTGCCGATCCTAAAGGACTTGCTGCTGGACTCTTATCTAAGGGATATGAAGTAACTATATATAATGCTTCATCTATTGATGACGTTATTAGTAAAACTAAATTTGGTCTTGATACACTATGGCATGAACTAGGACATGTATATCAACCAGAATATAATCATACTGGACTATATGAACCTCTAAACGAAATATTAAAAAGAGAATATTCTAAGGATGCTTATACAAGAGAAGCATATGACACAACTTTTGTTAAGATACTTATTAATATGATTGGTAGTGAAGCTTTAAGAAACTACAATTATACTGGAAGTACTAAGAAAATAGAAAAAGGACTTAAAAAAATAATTAATGATGAAGCTAAAATAGCTGACTTATTACTTGCTATGGATGATTATTCTAAATCAAATTATGATAAGAAAAATCAAGATAAGGCATTAGTTAATGTTATAGAAAAAATGGATGAATTCTACAAAGCTAAATACAAAGATTCTATATATAATGAGCCTTTATTAATTAAACAATTATCTAGTTATTATCCTACTACTTCTTCTAAGGAAGGCGGTAAAACTTATACTAATTATCTTGAAATTGAAGAAAAAAGTAGTGTTTCATACTTCTATAAAAAAGGTGAAAACTATCACGGAGAACTTGTTTTATCAATGAACTTAGTTACTAAGACTACTACAAGTGAGCATATTTCTGAAACTTATGAATCTCATACTTTAAATAGTTTAAATATTAGAAACAATGAAAAAGTTAAAAATATTTTAAATACTATTAAGAAAAATTACTCTTCTAAGACTGGCGCTAAAATTGTAAATTATGAAGATACTCAAGAGTATAAAGATGAATTAAAGAAACAAGAAGAAGAACAAAAAGAACTTGAAAAAGAAATTAAGAGAATCGAAGAATTAGAAAAACAAAGAAAAGAAGAAGAGGAAAAGAAAAAACAAGAAGAAGAACAAAAGAAAAAACAAGAAGAAAAGAAAAAGAAAAAAGAAGAAAAGAAGAAAAAGAAAGCCGAAGAAAAGAAAAAACAAGAAGAGGAAGAAGCTAAGAAAAAACAAGAGGAAGAAGAGGCAGCAAAGAAAAAACAAGAAGAAGAACAAAAGAAACAAGAAGAAAAGAAAGATAATTCTAAAGACACTAATAAAGAAGATAAAACTGCTGATAAAGTTGAAGGCGGTAAAGTAAATAACTCTAAAGATTATGTATATTCTTCTGGTAATAAGCCTGTTATTAATATTAATTCTAGTTACGCTACTAAACTTAATAATATGTTTAAAAATGGAACTGTTCAATATTATGAATATAGTGTTATTGAAGAATTAGATTTACTTTCTATGTATGTTATCGATAATACAGGTTTAAAAGCTTATAACATTGATATAGCTACTGGTAAAGAAGCTAAACCAATTAAGAAACTTTCTAACTACTTTGGTGTTGATTATTCTAAATGTGCTAAGAATACTGTAGGTATCTACTTATTCGTTGACGAAATGTCTAATGATTTATGTATAGGTGCTATTACTATTGATGATAGTGGACGTTACAGAATGAACGCTGTTGAAATGATTAGTACTAAAACCAAGGGTAGATAAAATATTAAGGATCCAATAAAGGATCCTTTTTATGTGTTGAGTTTTTTTAATTTTTGTGTTATAAATCTTTTAGGAGGAATTATGTTTGGAATTAGAGAATCTTTACTTAGAAGAAAGATAACTCTTCTTATAGATAAAAGGGAATTCTATGCTAAGAAGGTTACCATAGATAGTGATATATTAGATAATACTAATGATTTTGATTTTGATAGACTTGAGTCTATTTGGGATTCTAATAGTGAGAAGATTAAGGAACTTAATAAAGAGATTCTTGATGTTCTTAGAAAGATGATTAATCGTGGATATCAAGTCGATGATATTCTTAATAAACATATATTTATTAAACGTCTAGTATCTTATGAGGATGATTTGGATAGTAAATTAAATAGAAAATCATAATTTATAATGGTTAAATTATGATTTTTTCTTTTATTGTTGTCAAAAAGATGATATACTTTTAATGGTGATAATATGGACATTCAATTTAAGAACTTAGATGAACTTTATAGTAGAGTAAGACCTGCTCTTTACTCTAAAATAATGGAATTTAGAAGAAGAAAAATTGATTATATTAAAGAAGAAGATATTTGGAATTATCTTAGTATTTATGTATGGAAAAAAGCTGATAGTTTAGATTTAGCTTCTATGGTTAGCTCTATTATGGAAGTTAGAGAAGAAGATATAAAAGCTTATGTTCATGGATTACTTAGAGATCAAAATAGAGAATTAGAAAAAGAGGACGGTAATATTTTATGAAAAAAAACAAGATGTTATTTAGCATTATAGTATTAATTTTAATAGCTATTATAAGTGGTGCTTTTATTGTTCCACTTATTAAAAATGTTAGCTTTGGGCTTGATTTAAAAGGTGGCTTTGAAGTTTTATATCAAGTTAGTAATTTAGATGGTAAGGGTAGTGTTTCTAGCACTGACTTAAGTAGTACATATAAATCTATTCAAAATAGAATAGATACTTTAGGCGTGTCTGAACCTGAGATTATATTAGAGGGAGATAAAATTAGAGTTAAACTTCCTGGCGTTACTAATGAGGAAGCTGCTAGGGATAGACTTAGTACTCCTGCTGTATTAACTTTTAGAAATAATGAAAATGAAGAACTTATGAATTCTTCGATATTAGTTAGTGGTAAAGCTAAACCAACTTATGATGATAAAAGCATGGGTTATGTTGTAGCAATTGATATTAAAGATAATGATACTTTTTATAGAGTTACTAAAGATTTAAGCGAAAAAACTGGCGAAGAAAACAGAATGTTTATATGGCTTGATTTTGAAGAAGGAGTTGACAGTGCTACTAGTTTGTCTGAGTGCTCTTCTAATCCTAAATGTATTAGTGCTCCTGGTGTACCACAAGCATTTAGTGGAAACGTTGTTATTACTGGTTTAGCAGATGCTGAAGCGGCGCAAGAACTTGCTGATTTAATAAATAGTGGCTCTCTTCCAACAAAATTAACTGAAATAAGCACTAAGAGTGTAGATGCTTCATTTGGTAATGATACACTTAAGCTTATAGCAATAGCAGGTGTTATTACTTTTGTATTTATTTCTTTAATTTTAATTGTTTTCTATAGACTTAGTGGTGTAGTTAGCAGTGTTTGTTTACTTCTTTATATTACTCTTGTATTTACTATATTTAATTTAATTGATGGAGTGCTTACATTAACTGGTATTGCAGCTTTGATACTTGGAATAGGTATGGCTGTTGATTCTAATATAATTACTCTTGAGAAAATTAAAGAAGAAGTAAGTTCTGGCAAATCTTTAATTAAAGCATATAAAGAGGGTAACAAGCGTAGTTTAGTATCACTTTTAGATGCTAATATAACTACTTTTATTGCTTCTGTAGTTTTATTTGTTTTTGGAGAAAGCAGTGTTAAAGGTTTTGCTACAATGCTTATTATAACTATATTTGCTACTATGATATCTTGCGTATTAGTTAGTAGATTTATTATGAATAAGATTGTTGAATCTAAAAAGTTTGATGATAAAATTAATTCTTTACTTGGCAAAGTTAAGAGCACTAAGGAAAGAAATTACTTAAAAGTATCTAAATTTAATGTTTTATTTGTTCTTATTGTAAGTATTACTGGAGCTGTTTTAATACTAACTAAGGGCTTAGAATTAGGTATCGACTTTAGAGGTGGATCTAGTCTTACAGTTGTAGGAGATAATGTTGAGATTACTAAAATTGATGATGTTTTAAGTGATTATAGTGTTATTGAAAAAGAAAAAGTTTCTAATAATGAAGCTTATTATAAGATTAATGAAGTTTTAAATGAAAATGAAATGAAGTCTTTAAGAAATAGTTTTAGTGAAATAAATTATAAGAGTAATATATCTGTTATAAGTAATACTGTTAAGAAAGACTTAACTAAGAATGCTATTAAGGCTTTAATTATTGCAAGTGTTGCTATTTTGGTATATATAGGAATTAGATTTGCTTCTTCTTATGGTATTTCATCTATTATAGCTATTATTAGTGACTGTTTAGTTACACTTGGTATCTTTGCTATTTTTAGGATTGAAGTAAACTTTATATTTGTGGCAGGTATCTTAACTATTATTGGTTATTCTATTAATGATACTATTGTTGTATTTGATTTAGTTAGAGAGAACTATAAAAATCATAAGAAGAATACTAAAGAAGAATTAAGTAAAGTCGTTAATGAGAGTATTAGATTATCATTAAAGAGAAATATTTTAACAAGTGTTACTACATTAAGTGCTATTGTTATTCTTTTATGTATTGGTATCTCTAGTATCAAAGAATTTAACATTACAGTTTTAATTGGCCTTCTTGCTGGTACATTTAGTTCACTATTTATAGCTCCTTACATATGGATATTCCTTGAAAGTAGGAAAGATAATAGTAAACCAAAAGATGAAGAAGAAGATGGCCCTAAAGAAAAAATTATTAAAGGAATTAATGGATAATGAAGAGTAAAGAAGATTATTTTAATAAGCTTATAGAAAACATTAGTAGCTATATGTCTTATGAGAACGTAGAAGAAGTTAGAAGATATTATAATAGACTTGTTCTTATGTATAGTTCTTTAGATTTTAAAGAGGAGAAGATTATTCACCCTATTAGAGTTGCTATTATATTATCTGAGATAAAAATGGATTCTCTTACTATTGGGTGTGCTCTTATTCATGAAGCTATTAAAGATGATTTGATTGATAGTGAGAGTATTAAGAATGATTTTTCTGCTGATACTTTATCTATTCTTACTTCTATTTCTAAGCTTAATCAGTTTAAAAATTCTTTTAAGAATGAAGATAATGCTGATAGGGCTAGACGAATTGTGGTTAATTTAAGTGAAAATCCTATTAGTTTATTTATTAAATTAGCTGATAGACTTGATATATTAAGAAATATTAGTGAATTTCATATTATTGATGTTCTTGATTTTGTAAATGAAACTGAGGAAATATATATTCCAATAGCACATAGACTTGGTATTAAGATGATGAAGAGTGAAATGGAAGATATTTGTCTTAGACTTTCAGATCCTGAAGGATATAATGCTGTTGTAGAAAAGATAGATGCATCTAGAGAAGAATTATTAAATTCTTTATATAAGATGAGAGATGAAATTATAAAGATTCTTAATGAGCATGAGATTAACTATGAATTAACTTATAGAGTTAAAAGCGTTAGAGGTATTTATAATAAGCTTAAGTTAGGTAAAAAGTGGGAACAAATTTATGATTTACTTGGTCTTAGAGTATTAGTTGATAAAAAAGAAGAATGCTATTTAGTTATTGGATATATTCATTCTAAATTTAGACCTATTCCTAAGAGATTTAAAGACTTTATAGCTAATCCTAAAAATAATATGTACCAAAGCATACATACAACTGTTTTTGGTGTTGATTCAAGGCTTTATGAGATTCAAGTTAGAACTCATGAGATGGATGAAATTGCTGAGCATGGCGTTGCTTCTCACTGGAGCTATAAAGAACATACTGATGGTTCTAAAACTAATGAACTTGAAGAAAAGTTAGCACAGTTTAGAACTCTTATTGAACTTAATGATGTTCAAGATAACAGCGATTTCTTTAAAGATTTTAATAGTCATTTAACTAAAGAGTTTATATATGTTTTTACTCCTAAAGGAGATATAATTGAGCTTCCAATAGACGCTACTCCGATTGATTTTGCTTATAAAATTCACTCACAAGTAGGAGACGACGCTATTGGAGCGTTAGTAAATGGTAAGCTTGTTAGCCTTGATTATGCTCTTCAAGATGGAGATATAGTAGAACTAAAAGTTCAAAAAGGTAAAGGGCCTTCAAAGGCTTGGCTTAAATTTGTTAAAACTGACGGTGCTAAGTCTAGAATTAGAAGTTATTTTTATAAAAAAGATAAAGAAAAGACTTTATTAGCAGGTAAAGAAATCATTTCTTCTGAAATAAAGAAAAAACATTATAATCCAAGTGATTTATTATCAGATGATGTTACTGATAAACTTATTAAAGAATTAAAGGTTGATTCTTTTGATGATGTTTTAATAGGAATTAACTTACTTAAGTATACTCCTAATCAAATAGCTCAGCGTCTTATTGATATTTATGAGCCTAGAAAAGATGAAACTATTGATAAACTTCTTGATAATAAAGACATTATTAAAACTAAAGATCGTGGTAATGTTTTAGTTGCAGGTTATAGTGATATTTTAACTAGCTTAGCTAGTTGCTGTAATCCTGTACCTGGTGATGATATTGTTGGGTATGTAACTAAGGGAAATGGCGTTAAAATACATAGAAGAGACTGCAAAATGACTCAGGGTCTTTCAGATAGACTAATTGATGTTTCTTGGTCAAATGATTTGGCTGAAAGATTTACTACTATTGTTAAAGTATACATAGATTCTACTAATGATCATTTGGTTGATATTATTACTATAGCTACTAAGAATGATATTATTGTTTCTTCTATTAATAATAAAGGGTCTGTTAAAAATGAAGATATATATGAGTTTGTTTGCAAAGTTAAGAATAAAGAATTTTTGGAAAGATTTATAACTGAAATTAGTTCTTTGAGCTTTATTAGTAAGGTGGAAAGATAATGAGAGTAGTTATTCAAAGAAGTAAGAATAGTTCTGTTACAATTAATGGCAAAATAAATGGTGAGATTGACCACGGATTTGTTTTGCTTTCTTCTTTTTGTGATAATGATAATGAAACTATAGTAGATAAGATGATTGATAAAATAATTAATCTTAGAATATTTGAGGATGAAGAAGGAAAAATGAACTATTCTTTACTTGATGTTAAGGGAAGTATTTTGAATATTAGTCAGTTTACTTTATATGCTGATGTTTCTCACGGAAGAAGGCCTTCATTTGTTAATGCTGGTTCTCCTCAGATGGCTAGTAAATTATATGATTATATGAATAAAAAGTTAAGTGAAATTGGCATTAATACTCAAACTGGTATTTTTGGTGAAGACATGAAAGTAAGTATATATAATGACGGACCTGTTACTATTATTTTAGATAGTGATGAATTATTTAAATAAAACACTTGTTTTATATTTGAGAATGTATTAAAATTAAAGTAGGTGATAGAGATGCTAGATTTTATTGAAGGCATTATATGCGAGACAGAAAAAGATCATATTATTATTTCTACTAATGGTATTGGTTTTAGGGTGTTTACTCCTAATCCTTATGTTTTTAAGATTGAAGAGAAAACTAAAGTATATTTATATAATCATGTTAGGGAAGAAGAATATTCTTTATATGGTTTTAAAACTAAGGAAGAAAGAGAACTATTTTTAAAACTTATAGATGTTAAAGGCCTTGGGCCTAAAATTGCTCTTCCTATTTTGGCGGGCGGTAATGTAAATGGTATTGTTGATGCTATTGATAGAGAGAACATTTTATATTTACAAAAATTTCCTAAGGTTGGTGAAAAACTTGCTAGACAAATTATTCTTGATTTGAAGGGTAAACTTGTTTCTAAGGAAGATACCGGCGCAGTTAATACTGAACTTTTGGAAGTTCTTGAAAGTTTAGGCTATAAGAAAAGCGATGTTTCTAAAATTGTTAAGGAAGTAAAATCTGAAACAATTGAAGAGCAAGTTAAAGAAGCACTTAAATTATTAGTTAGATAACTAAATTATTATTTTGATGAAGGAGGCATAAAATGAACGAAAACTTAAATAGCAATTATAACGAAGCTGATTCTTTTGAAAAAACTATTAGGCCTACTACTTTTGATGAGTATATAGGACAAAGTGATGTTAAAGAGAACATTAAAGTTTTTACTAAAGCTGCTAAGATGAGAGAGACAAATCTTGATCATGTTCTTTTATATGGTCCTCCAGGGCTTGGAAAAACTACTCTTGCTAATATTATTGCTAATGAACTTGGTGTTAATATTAAAACTGCAAGTGGCCCTTCTATTGAAAAGAGTGGTGATTTGGCTGCACTTTTATCTACACTAGAGCCATACGATGTTCTATTTATTGATGAAATACATCGTATTCCTAAGTTTGTCGAAGAAATTCTTTATAGTGCTATGGAAGACTTTAAACTTGATATAATTGTTGGAAGTGATGGACAAAGTCGTTCTATTAATATAGATTTACCTCCTTTTACTTTAATAGGTGCTACAACTAGAGCAGGGGACTTATCTAGTCCTTTAAGAGATAGATTTGGTATTACTTGTAAGCTTAATTATTATACTGATGAAGAACTTACTATGATAGTTGAAAGAACTGCTAGAGTGCTAGATATTAGCATTGATAAAGATGCAGCTAAGATTATAGCTTCTAGAAGCAGAAAGACTCCTAGAATTGCTAATAGACTTCTTAAAAGAGTTAGTGACTTTGCATTAGTTGAAGGGCTAGCTGCTATTGATAAAGATATTGTAAATTCTTCATTAGATAGGCTTAAAGTAGACAAATATGGACTTGATCATACAGATATTGAATACTTAGAAAGTTTAATAGAAAGATTTAATGGTGGACCTGTTGGCATAGAAAGCATTGCTGCTTCTATTGGTGAAGAAGTAACTACAATTGAAGATGTTATTGAGCCTTTCTTACTTCAAGAAGGTTTTATTAAACGAACTGCAAGAGGTAGACAAGTAACTGATAAAACATATGAGTATTTAAATAAATAAAAAAACTGAATTATCTAAATAATTCAGTTTTAATTTTTTCTATATTCTTTTTCATTATGCTAAAGAAATCATCATTATTCTTTCTTTCTTCTTCACTTAATGTGTACATTGGGTCTATTTCTATTATTTCTAGCTTATTTTCTTCAATAAATGCTTTTGTATCATCATCTATTGCTTTATCCATTATTTTAAATACATATTTTATTTTACCTTGAGATATTAATTTTCTTGTATCATTTATTGTTTTAGCATAACTTTCGTTTTTAGTGTTTAATGTATGTACGTTTATGTTATATTTGCTTAAGAATAATAATGTATCATCTGCTATTAAAAGATTGTTATTAGAAGCATTCTTAGCCATCATTGTATATTCTACGTCAAGTTCACTAATCTTTATTTTTAATTCTTCATATAGGCTTTCAATCTTTTCTACATTATATATATTTTTTTCATAATCTTTTAGTGTGTTTTTAATATTTCTTGCTATCATTAAATAGTTTGAAGGATTAAGCCAAAGCTCTGATATATCTTTAGAGTAGGTAAGACCTCTTGTAGCATCTATTATATTTAGATTTGAATTACTATTTAGAAAATCTACTGCGTAATCTACTTCTTTTGTAAGCCCTGAGTAAACAAATATGTCTGAATTACTATATTTTTCTTTTTGTTTTTTAGTTAGAGTATATTCTTCTGTATTAGCTTCACTAGGATATATACTGTTTATTGAGGACATATCTTTGTATAAATAGCTTACCGCATATTCAAATGGGTAATATGTTGCATTAACTTTTACTTCTTTTTTAGAAGAACCTAGTTCACACCCGCTTATCAATAAAATTGATAGTAATATTATTAATACTTTTTTCATCTTTTCTCCTTTAAGGTACTAAATCTATTCCGCCTTTACTAAATGGGTTACATCTTAGAACTCTTTTAAAACCAAGCCATAGCCCTTTTAGAGAACCATACTTAAATATTGCTTGTTTAGTATATTCACTGCATGTTGGATAATATTTGCAATAATTATGTGTGGAAATATGTGTCTTTTGATATAGATTAATCATTTTAATTAATATATTCTTCATAATACCTCGGTTTAATTATACTAAATTATTAAGGAAAAATAAATATATTACTTTTATTTTACATACTGTTTAAAATTTGGTAGAATTATAGGTAGATAATAAGGGATGTGATTTAATTGAATAGAAAATTAATAGTAATAGTAGGTTCTTCAATTATAGCTATGTTGGTTTTAATGAGTTTATCATATGCATTTTTTACTGGCGGTATTAAAGGAGAAGACAGTAATTCTGCTATTATGTCTGGTAATTTAGATTTAAGAGTTTCAGATTCATCTATGAACATTACAAGTTTAGAACCAATTTATGATGATATGGCCAACAATTTTGCTTATAGTCATACTTTTTCTATTGAAAGAGGCGATAATGCTACTTTAAATGGCTGTTATAATGTATTTTTAGTTATCGATAAGATTGGTGTTAATTTAAGAAATAAGTATTTGAAGTATAGAATAACTGAAGGAAATAATACTGTAGATGGTACTTTTGATCCTAGTAATATCACTTATGTAGATGATGCTGGAGTTATTAAAGTATTTTCTAATCACGAACTATCTTCTTCATCTTCACTTCATTCATATAATCTTAAAATTTGGATTTCTTATAGTGATACTGATGATCAAAGCTTTATGCTTACTGGAACTGATGAAGATAGAACTATTAAGGCTCATATAGAGGCTAATGGATTTGTAGGCTCTTGCCCTGAAGCTAATTAAAACATCTAATAAGATGTTTTTTTATTTTCTGATGTTTGCTCCTATTATACCTCCGATAGTGCTACTAAGTATAAGAGAGGTATAGTATATAAGACTTTTTAGTGATATATTCTTTGTTAGAATTATTGATATTACTAATAGAGTTATAGCAAATAATGTTCCAAGAAGAAGTCCACTTATATATCCTGGTTTGTTAGAACTTCTTGAATAGTTTATTCCTTTAAGTAAGCACATCATCAATAAGAATATATAGCTAATTATGCTTATTATAGAGTAACTTACTTTGCTAAGCACTGATATTATTATTAGATATATAAATGTATATAGATACATTTTCATTATGTTTTTTGTCACAGTTTCACCTCATTTAATTATATTTATGTATAGAAAAATAATACCTAATACAATATATATTAGGTGATTATATGCATTTATGTAATATTATCTTTAAAACTGTATTCTTTTATTTTTTTATATTATTTATATATAGAATAATGGGAAAAAGAGAAATAGGTAAACTTTCTATTCAGGATTTAGCTGTTAGTTTGCTGATAATTGAGTTAATAGCAATTAGCATTGAAAATGATAATGATTCTTTAATTAATACTGTTTTGCCTATTCTTTTACTTACTGTTTTAGAGATATCTATGGCTTTTATTAGTTTAAAGTCTAATAGATTTAGAAACTTTGTTTTAGGAAAACCATCATTAATTATTAATAGGGGATCTATTAATTATAAAGAAATGATTAAACAACGCTACACACTTGATGATTTACTTTTAGAGCTTAGGATGAAAGGCATTAAAAGCATTGATGAAGTAGAGTATGCATCTTTAGAAAATAATGGTAAACTAAGTATTTTTAAATATGAAATTAATGATAGCATTCCGTATCCTTTGATATTAGATGGTGCTCTGCAGCACTATTCTTTAAAATGTCTAAATAAAGATGAGAAGTGGATTTATAACATTATTAGCAGTAATAATTATAAAGTTGAAGATATTTTTTATTGTTTTTATAGAAATGATAAAACTTATATTATTTTAAAGAAAGATATTATTTAAGTGCTTTTATAGTCTCTCTTAAGTAAAAATATGTTGAGAATACTATACTTACTGAAGTACTTATTATAAGCGAATTTATACCTTTATTAAGTATTGATAGGAATACTATTAAGAATAGCTTTATAATGCTTGACACTGTTACTATAATAAAGGCTTCTTTACTTTTATTCATAGCTTGAAGGCAATTTGATAGAGGGGTTTCTATAAAATATAGTAGAAAAAATGGCGCTAATGCTTTTATGTATTTTACTCCTTTTGTTGTTTTATATATTAAATTAAGAAAATACGCTGGATTTATTAATAATACTATTGTTGATATTAATCCTATTGTAAGTGAAAGAGCTACTATTTGTTTAATTCTTTTAGTGCACATTTTTTTATCTTTGATTTCATAGTATTTGGATATTTCAGGGACTAGTGAGGTAGATATACTTTGTGTAAAAAACTGAGGAAGAAGTAATAATGATACTGAGTATCCATTAATTACACCATATTCTCTTATTATGTAGCTTATATTAAATCCTTTTAAAGTTAGTATATTAGTTAATAATATGGGTTCAATAAAGTGTACTATTGAACCTATTATTTTGCTTGTTGTAGAGGGAAAAGAAATACTCATTACATTTTTAATTTCTTCTTTAACTGGTTTTAAGTCTTCTTTTTTAATTTTAATATGCTTTGGAAGAGCTAACATCATTACTATAATGCTTGATGTTTCTGATAAAATATTTACTAGCACTATAAGTGATAATGTACTTTCTATGCTTTTCTTTATGTATATAGGCACTAATATAGTAATAATTATTATTCTTACTATTTGTTCAACTATATTAGATAATATATAAGTACCCATTCTTTGCTTGCCCCAGTAGTATCCTTTTATAATTGATGAAAGACCAATAAATGGAAGAGTAAATCCAATTGATAATATTGGGTAATATGTTCTTGGTTCTTTTAATAATGCTATAGACAAAGGCTTACTTATTATAAATATGACTAATATTGATAGTAAGTTTAGAAGTAAAGAAACAGGTATAATAGATAACACTACTTTTTTAGCTCTTTTTGTTGAAGTTATTTTGCTTATTGCTACTGGAAAAGAAAAGGTTGCTATTGTCGAAAACAATGAAAAAGTGGGCATTACTAATGAATATACTGCTATTCCTTCTGTTCCTATTTTTCTAGTTATTATTATTTTTAATATAAAGCCTAAAAGTTTTGAAAGAAATCCTCCTGTTAAAAGCAATATTGTTCCTAGTAAAAATTTATTATTTTTAAGTTTATTAATCATAATAATTGTTATGTTATTTTGCCTGTTATTATTCTTTGTTTGTTGTTTTATTTTATTAATTTTAGTATAATACTTCATACATGAGAAATTGATTATTGCATTTTATTATTGTATAATTAAAGAGGTGATTATTATGTTACAAAAACAAAAAGGTACTTTAGACATTTATGGTACTGATGGTATTATTTATAAATATATTGAGAATACTATTGATTCTTTTATGAATCTTTATAATTATGAGTATATTAAAGTTCCAACTTTTGAAGCTACTGAACTTTTTTATAGGGGAATGGGAGAAACTACTGATGTAGTTAATAAAGAAACATATGACTTTGTAGATAAAGGTGATAGAAAGATTACTTTAAGACCTGAGTTTACTGCTGGTGTTGTTAGAAGCTACATTGAGAATAAACTTTATGTAGAAGGAATTAAGAAATATTATTATTTTGGTAGTGCTTTTAGATATGAAAGACCACAAAATGGAAGATTAAGAGAATTTACTCAAGCAGGAGTTGAAGTTTTTGGTGTTAGAAATCCAAAAGCTGATGCTGAAATTATATCTCTTGCTTATAATATATTATCTAGCCTTGGTATAACAGATTTAGTAGTAAAAATTAATAGTATAGGTGATAGTGAGAGTAGAAATAATTACAGTAATGCTATCAAGGATTACTTTAAAAATGATTATGATAATTTATGTGACATTTGTAAAGAAAGACTTGATAAAAATCCTCTTAGAATATTAGATTGTAAGTATGACAGTGAAAGAGACTTTGTTAAAAATGCTCCTAAGATTAAAGACTATTTAAATGAAGAATCTATTAAATATTTTGATGAAGTTAAGGAAGCTCTTGATTTAATTGGAATTCCTTATGTTGAAGAGGAAACTCTTGTAAGAGGGCTTGATTACTACACTGATACAGTATTTGAAATTGTAAGTAATATAGAAGAGCTTGGCAAAGCTAATACTGTTGCTGCTGGTGGAAGATATGATAATTTAATATCTTTACTTGATGGCCCTAGTACTCCTGGTGTTGGATTTGCTTTTGGAGTTGAAAGAATACTTATTCTTTTAAAGGAACTTGAAAGTTATATTCCTAAAGATAAACTAGATGTTTTCGTTATTAATATGGATGAAAGCGGTTTTGCTTTTCAAGTAATTGATGATTTAAGAGGTAGCGGTTTTTCTTGTGAAACTGATTATACAGGCAAAAACTTTAAGAATATTTGGAAAGTAGTAGATAAACTTGATCCTAGTTATATTCTTATAATTGGAGAAGATGAAGTTAAAGGCGGTTATATTACTGTTAAGAATAATGCTACTAAAGAAGAAACAAAAGTTAAATCTAGTGAATTAATTGATTATCTAGATATGAATTTATAATTATTCAGATAGGGGGATTAATATGAACTTTGAGAGTTTAGATGTTGCATTGCACTTAAAAAAAATTGAAAGTGAAAGAGGGGAATTATTTAAAGCTGATGGATTGCTTCATGGTAAGCTTATTCATAATAACGCGGTGTTTGTTGATAGTGAAACTGGTAGAGAATACGTACATGCTTCTGTGTCTTTTCCAGATGTAGATGATTACTTTATAGGATTAGAAAACTATGCTGATCTTTATTTAGCAATTGCTGCAGTAAATAGAAGCTATCTTAAATTTATTGGTGCTAAAAGGATTAGGAAATCTATTAAAGAAGATTTTCCAATTTCTCTTGAAGGGAAAAATGCTGATGAGATTTACGATGAACTAGCAACTAATGGTATGTACATTCTTCCTATTCTAGACTTTGATAGTTATTCAAGCGAAGACTTTTTAAGTATTTTAAAGAAAGTGAACTTAAATTCTCTTTATGATTTATCTGATGAAGCTTTAATTATTTTTACTCATTTAATAATTGGAGAAGATCTTATAAATAACTTTTTAGTAAGAGGAGAATGGTTAGATCTCCAATCAGTTCCTAAAGAGGATATTATTTCTTTCTTAAATAAGAATGGTATTGATAAGTTAGCTGATATGAGCGAATCTTACTTAAAAAGCTTATTCTTCATTAAATATCAAGTTGATGTTAACTCTGTATTTAAAGCTGCTTATGAAGTGTATGACAATAGCGTATTTTTCTATCTAGAAGGGGAAGAAGGAAGAAGTCTCGTTAACATGAACGTTGACGAGTATGAGCTTACTTTTGATACTCAAATTGATCATGTTTCAGTGAGTGATAATAATAATTATTTAGAATCTCTTCTTTACTCTAATCCAGACACACTAGAAGAGTATTATAGCTTATTAGATAGTATTGCTAATGAGAAACCTGTTTCTGAATCTAGTGATAATAAAGATATTAAGAAAATTAATGAAATCATTGATGAAGTTAAGAAAGACGTTTTATTTCAAGATGAAGCTGTAAAGCAGGCCGTTGTTGCTGTTTATTCTAACATATTTTTTGATAATCCAAAACTTAAGAAGAATATATTCCTTTTTGGTCCTAGTGGATGTGGTAAAACTTCTTTAGTTGAATCAATTTCAAGACAATTTAATTTACCTTATTCTAAAGTCGACATATCTGACTTCAGTGAGGCTGGATACGTTGGGAACTCTATTAATGATATTTTTCTTAGATTAATTAATAACTGTAATGGAGACGTTGAAAAAGCAGAAAGATCTATACTATTTTTAGATGAAATAGATAAAAAGGCTGGCGGTCAATCTGAGTCTGTCAATAAAAAAGGTGTTTTAAATTCTCTTTTATCTGTTTTGGAATCTGGCGTTGTAGATGTAAATGTTGGCCCTTATGGAAAAACTGTTGCTTTTGATACTAGACATTTAGTTATATTTTTAGCAGGTGCATTCTCTGATTTATATAATGATAAGAGCCATGTAATTAAAGGTTTTTCAGATCAAGAGAGTAATAATGATAATCAGTTATTAAGCGATGAAGATTTAATTATTAAAGCTGGCGTTCCTGCTGAGTTTGTTGGTAGAACTAGACCAGTAGTTCAAATGAAGAAACTTTCTACTGATCAATATATTTATATTCTTAAACATGGAAGACAAAGTTTAATAAATCAATATATTAGTGAGTTTAAATCTAGGGGAGTAGAGTTTGTTGTTCCTGACAAGTTATACGAAAATCTTGCTAGTAAGATGACTTCTAATTTATTTGGCGCTAGAAAAATGAATCAAATATTAGATAAAGTATTATGTGATGTGCTTTTAAATTACTTTGAAAATG
The DNA here is from genome assembly GCA_016292035.1 of Caryophanales bacterium. Taxonomy (GTDB): domain Bacteria; phylum Bacillota_I; class Bacilli_A; order RF39; family UBA660; genus RUG727. The sequence goes on along the minus strand of JAEEZR010000026.1, from coordinate 36,478 downwards.
TTGAAAATGTAGATAGAATTGAGCTTGGAGAAGATATCATTGATAATAATTCTAGTTATAAATTAGTTTTTAAGAAAGGAGAATAATATGAATAAAGATTTTCTTAATTATATTGAAAAAATGAAGAATTCAATTATTCAATGTTTATTTATAGGTAGAGGCTTAACTGCTGCTAAGTTAAAAATAGCTCTTAGTCAGGATGGTGCTGAAATACTTTCTATGCTTAAAAGTTTAGTTGAAGATGGATTTGTAGAGAAATGTGATATTGATGGTAAAACTGAGTATTATTTAACGAAGAATGGCGTTTTTAGATATGCTTATAATTATAATCCTGATCTTATTAATAAGTCTTATGATATATTTAGAGAGTATGATGTAGATATGAGCTATGTAGATCTGTTTTTAGCTAATAAGTTTTACTATATGTATTTAAATGATGAAGAGTTCTGTTTTGATAATATAGTTGATGAGTTTAATGATTTTGCTATTGATAATGGGTATATAACTCATAGGTTAAAAAAACAGTAGACTTTTATAAACTGTAATGCTATAATTATTTTACCAAGGTGAGTGATTCAATAAACCGACAAATAAGTAATTAGGGGAACTAATAGATGGAGGGTGTTGAAGACCTACGATTATTGTAGGGATCCTAAACTCCGTTTTGTGTTCTACCACCTCGCTGTAGCGAGTTTTATTTACACGAGCCTTGGTTTTATTTTGGAGGAATTTCTATGAATTTAGATAGATTTGAATCTTTGATTGGCAAGGAAAAGCTAGATATTGTTTCTAATATTAGAGTACTTATTGTCGGTATTGGTGGGGTAGGAGGATATGCTCTTGAATCCCTTGTTAGATGTGGTGTTAAAAATATAACTATAGTTGATTATGACATAATTGATTCTTCTAATCTTAATAGGCAAATTATTAGTAATCTAAATAATATTGGTAGTTATAAAGTAGATGAAGCTATTAAAAGATACAAAAATATTAATAATGATATTAATCTAGTTGGTTTAAAATTAAGAATAGATGAAGAGAGTATAAAGCAAATTAACTTTGAAGAGTATGATTTTATAGTTGATGCTTGTGACGACGTTAAAGCTAAAACTCTTATTATAAATAATGCTTTAGAATCTAATAAGACTATTATAAGTTCTATGGGCACTGCAAAGAAGCTTGATCCTTCTAAGATATATTTAACTACTTTAAATAAGACTGAGTATGATCCTTTAGCTAAAAAGATGAGGGGACTTATTGATAGGAAATCTCAAAATAAAGTTAATGTAGTTACATCTAGTGAGCAGCCAGTTAAATCTGATAAACTTTGTTCATGTAGTTTTGTTCCAGGTGTTGCTGGACTTATGATTACTAGTTTTATAATTAATAATATAATAAAATAAGAGATGATTATTTTTCATCTCTTATTTTTTGGTTGTACATATATAGTTCTTGTTCGTATTTGTTATCTCCTGGTCTATAGTATACACTTTCTTTTATATTGTCAGGTAAATACTGTTGCTTAACATAATGATTCTTGTAGTTATGTGGGTATTTGTAGTTTGGAGAAGTTGTTCTTATGTGTTCCGGAACTCTTCCTGGATTATTTTTATTTAAATCATTTATTGCAGCAGTGTATGTTTGCTCGACTGTGTTACTTTTTGGTGATAGAGCCATTTCTATTACCACTTGAGTTAGTGGCTTATATAGCTCTGGGATTCCCAATCTTTCTGCAGAACTAATTGCTGTTAGCACTTTAGTTTGAAGGGATGGATTAGCTAGTCCTATGTCTTCGTAGGCTATTACTAGCATTCTTCTATATAGTATATCTAATTCTCCTGTATCTATTAATCTTACTAAGTAATGTACTGCTGCGTTTACGTCTGATCCTCTTATTGATTTTTGAAATGCACTAATTAAGTCGTAATAGCCATCTTCATTTTTATCTGAAAAGTAGTTTGCTTTATTGTTTATTGTTTGTATATCTTCTATTTTAAATGTTTTACCAAATGAATTATAGCAGAACTCTATTAGATTGTAAGCATATCTTAAGTCTCCGCCAGATAAGTGTGCTATGAATCTATATACATCATCCTTAATTTTTATATCTGAATAGACTTCTTTTACTCTTTTAAGGGCATTATATATATCATCTTCAGATAGTTCTTTTAATTCTAATAGCTGACATCTACTTCTTATGGCAGGGTTAACACTGTGATATGGATTTGATGAAGTTAAACCTATTAGAGTTATTTTACCACTTTCGATATACGATAATAGCAAATCTTGTTTATCTTTATTCATTCTATGTATTTCATCTACTATTAATACTAGATCATCATACATTTTAGATTCTTCAAATACTATTTCAAAGTCTTTTTTTGAGTTTATTGTAGCATTTAATAGTCTATAATGGCATTTTAAATCTTTTACTAGTGCTAGGGCGATAGTTGTTTTACCTATGCCACTTTTACCATGCAATATTATATTAAATATCTTATTGTTCTTTATAAGATTATTAAAGATTTTATTTTCTCCTACTAAGTGTTTTTGTCCTATTACTTCTTTAATAGTTTTAGGTCTTAATTTTTCTGCCAATGTTTCCATTATATTTCACCTAATTTAATTTTACCAAAAAGAGTAGGGCTTATCAATATTTTTAACAAACAAATGTCTTTATTTGCGTTTTTGTCTATTTATTTTTTTATTTTTTTGCTATAATAGTGTAGGGTAATAGGATATGGTAGATGATTATATTTTATTTTTAAAAACAGAAAAGAAGCTTAGTGAAAATACTATTTCTTCGTATGTTTTGGATTTAAATAATTTTCTAAACTACATTAAAAAAGATTTACTTAGTGTTAGTTCTAGTGATATATCTAATTATATAAGTTTTTTACATGAAAGTATGGACGCTAGAAGTATCAATAGACATTTATCTTCTATTAATGGCTTTTATTTATATCTTTTAGAAGAAGGTAAGATAAATGCTAATCCTATGGAAGATATTAGTGCTTTAAAAACTAATAAGAAGCTTCCTAAGTATTTAACTGTTGAAGAAGTAGATCAACTGCTTAATATTCCACTTGTTACTCATTTTGATTATAGAAACAAGGCTATGATGGAGCTTATGTACTCTAGTGGACTTAGAGTTAGTGAGCTTGTTAATTTAGATTATAGCAGTGTTGATTTTGAAAACAGCGTATTAAAAATTTATGGTAAAGGGAAAAAAGAAAGAATAGTTCCTCTTGGAGAATATGCATCGTATTATTTAAAAAAGTATTTAGAAGAACATCGTTCATTCTTAGTTAAGAAAGGATCTGTTTGTGATAAGCTTTTTTTGAATAATCATGGTAAAGCTATTAGTAGATTTGGCTTTTCATTTATTCTTAATGATATTAAAGAAAAAAGCAATATTAATAAGGATATAACTCCTCATACTCTAAGGCATTCATTTGCAACTCATCTTCTTGAAGGTGGTGCTGATTTAAGAAGTATTCAAGAAATGCTAGGGCATGAGAATATATCTACTACTAATATTTATACTTATGTTGCTAATGATATTCTTAAAAGAAATTATGATGAATATCATCCAAGGGCTAAAAAGGAGGATTAATTGTGTTTAAAAGAGTATTTTTAATTGTTATGGACAGTTTGGGTGTAGGAGAGGCTAAAGATGCAGAAAAGTATGATGATAAAGGCTCTAATACTCTTAAACATGCTTTAGAAGGTGAAAATTATAATTTACCTTTATTTGAGAAGTTAGGGCTTATCTCACTAGTAGATAATAAGGTTGAGGCAAAATGTGGCTATTATGGCAAACTAGAGCCTTCTAATCTTGCTAAGGATACATTAAATGGACACTATGAAATGATGGGTACCATTTTTGATAAACCTTTTATGACTTATCCCGATGGATTCCCTCTTGTCTTAATTAGTGAGATTCAGCGTGTTACAGGAAGGACTGTAATTGGTAATAAAGCTGCTTCTGGTACTGAAATTATTAAAGAATTAGGACAAGAGCATATTAAAACTGGTTCAATAATTGTTTATACTAGTGAAGACTCTGTACTTCAAATAGCTGCTCATGAAGAAGTTATTCCGGTAGATGAGTTATATGATATTTGTGAAAAGGTATCAAAGCTTATATTTAATGATACTTATAAAATTGCTAGAGTAATAGCTAGACCGTTTGTGGGAGAGTATCCTAATTATACTAGAACTGCTAGCAGAAAGGATTTCACACAGGAGCCTCCTAGAAATTATATGGAGCTTTTATATGAAAATGGACTAGATGTTATAGCTTTAGGTAAGATTAAGGATATATTTGCTGATAAAAACATGACTAGCGCTCTTAAGACTAAGAACAATCTAGATGGATTAATTAAGCTTACAGATGTTGCTAAAAGTGATTTTAGAGGACTATGTTTCCTTAATTTGAATGATTTTGATACATTATATGGTCATAGAAGAGATAAGATAGGATATAAGAATTGCATTGAAGAATTAGATCATAATCTATATCCATTCTTCTGCCAACTTAAGGATGATGATTTAGTTATATTTACTGCTGATCATGGTAATGATCCTACATATAAAGGTACTGATCATACTAGAGAGAATGTGCCTTTAATATGTTATTCAAAAGGATTTAAATATAGAGGCGCTCTTCCTAATGGTAAAACTTTTGCTAATATTGGCGCTACTATTATTGAAAACTTTGGTATTAATAATGATTTAGGAGTAGGGGAAAGTTTTCTAAAGTATTTAAAATAAAAAGAAGAGATATTCTCTTCTTTTTTAATTATTGCTATTTCTTGAACTGTTTTTAGTGCTTCTTGCACTTCTTTTGCAATTGCTTCTTGAACTGTTTTTAGATGCTTTTGAAGCTCTTTTATTACTTCTTTCCATAACAATACCTCCTATCTGTAATTATTATGTATTAATTTATATATATAATTCATCATTTAGGCATACAATATTTACCATTTAATATACTTTATTATGAGTAATGCATTGGTTTCAATTATTATATCTTCTATAGCTGGTTTTGGTACTTTAATTGGATCTCTTATACTTTTTATTGATTTTAAGGATAGGGAAGGGGTTAGTGCTTTATTTTTATCATTTAGTGCTTTTAGCATTTCTTTTCTTACCCTACTTGAATTATTACCACAGGTTAGCTATTTCTTTTATATTAGATATAATCTATTAATTAGTTCAGTTTTAATTATTATATCTTTAATTATAGGTAATATTGTAATTAGATTGTTTGAGAAAATAAGCCCCCTACTTTCAAATGATGGATTATATAGAGTAGGGGTCATTAGTGCAATTTGCTTAACTATTCATAACTTTCCAGAAGGTATTGCTACATTTATTAGTTCATATAATGATTTAAGATCTGGTTTAAGGCTTTCTCTAGCGATTTTAATGCATAATATACCTGAAGGCATTATTATCAGTTCATCTCTTGGACAAGCAAAGTCTGTGAGACGAAGTGGGGTGATATATTGCCTTATATGTTCTATTTCAGAGCCTCTGGGAGCGATTTGTGCTTATACACTATTTAGGGGATATTTAAATGAATTAATGTTAAATATAGTATTATTAATAGTATCTGGATTAATGATAGGATTAGTTATTAATGAATTAATTCCTCAGATAATTATATATAATAATAAAAAGAATAGCATTATTGGTGCTATAGTAGGTAGTTTAACTGCAATATTAAGCTTAATTCTACTATAATTTTTGCTATTCTTTCAACTTCGTATAATATATATTATGTTAAGTTCTATTAATTAAAAGAAAAGTAATCTTTATGATTACTCCCCTTTCTTATCTCCCATAATAACTTTTCTTGATTGTATTTCAGCAATCTTAGCTATTACTTCTTGTGCATTTTCTGTAGTTATTTTGTCATATCCAAGTTCTCTTAATGCTTGAATCTTTTCTATAGTTATTTTTTCTGTTCTAGATAGAACTTCTTCTTTATTATTCTCTATCTCTTTTACAAATCTTTCGTGAGCTGATATTAGCTTACTCTTTTGTGCTCCACCATTGTTATATAGATTCATTGCAGTAAATACTATACTTTCTAATATGAACTGTGCAGTTTCATCAAACTTAAATTCCATAGGATCACTAAATCCTGTAGTTTTTGATAAATATGCAAGTATATATTTAATTTCAGGTATACTATCAATTGATTGCAAAGCATGATATAAATATAAGAATTCATAGTATGTATCTTTATTTTTTTCTTCAGTAAATTTTTCTTTTATTAAATTAATTAAATCATTTACAAGTACTTGTTCATCTTTCTGTAAATCTTTTAGATTGAAATAAGTATCTTGACTTGATGAAGACTTAATTGATTGATTTAATCTAGCTTCTACATTTTCTAAATATTCAGCGTTTACTTTTACGTTTTTGATTGTGTCATCATCACCATTTTCAATATCTAGTAATTTAAATAGTTGAATTTTCTTTTCCTTAGGCCATTTATTTAGGCTTTCTAGCTCTAGATAGTTATATATCATTTGTCTAGATACTCCTAAATATTTTGCTAATTTTACCTTAGATATTCCTAATTCCTGTAATAAATTGTTAAGATTTTCCATCCCTACTACACTCTCCCTTATCTTACAATATCATTTTACAATGCTTTACATTGATATGTCAAGTGTAAATTAAAGGTAAATTAAAAAAGCAATACTATTAAGCATTACTTTTTAGTCTTTTAGTTGGCTCTACTATTGTTTCATAGTCTTGTTTTGCCACTCCTAATATATATCTTACTATGTTTATTTTTTTGTTTTCTATTGTTTCAATTAAATGATATAATAGCTTGAATTTTCTTTGAGATATTAATTGGAGTAACATTCTTTCTTTATCATCTTTAGAAAGTTTTATTGTTCTTTTATTAAGCATTATTTTTGCTGCTTCATAACATGAATTATTTATCGCATAATTAATAAAGTTTTCCCCTGCTACATATGCTGAATCAAATCTTTCATTTGGATCAAAGTCCTCATTTTCAATTATTTCTTGTAATTTTGATATGTCCTTTCTGCCAATTAGTTTTCTAACTTCTTTGCACATTTTTGAATTATCTTTGCAAGTGCAGGAGTACAGTAATTCTTCTGAGTTTCGTTTATACTCCCTCATTTTTTGTGTCATTTTTATCCTTTCATAAGCTTATTATTTATAATATATAAGTTATAAATACCAAAGCTTTTTGCCCCCTTTTCTAACTTCTTTTATTATTCCTCCACCTATTACTTGTTCTCCTAAATAGATAACACAAGCTTGACCTGGTGTAACAGCCTTTTCGCTATTATATTTTACAATTAAATTTGTTTCGTCTAGATATTCTATTTGTACTTGTACATCTTTAGCTCTATATCTAAATTTACAACTTGCGAATGTTGGATGTTTGCTACTTATGAAGTTCATTTGTTCAATTAGAGCTTCATCACTTTCTAAGTATTTATTATCATCACCAAAGGCTACATATAGTATATTCTTTTCAGTGTCCTTGCCACATACATAGTGCCTATCTGGATAGCCAGATATTCCTACATTTTTTCTTTGGCCTATTGTATAATTCATTAAGCCTTTATGTTTACCAATTACTTTCATTGTATCAATATCTACGATATCTCCTTCTTTACCTTTTAAGTAATTGGATACAAATTCTTGATAGTGTCTTTCTCCAATGAAACATATTCCTGTAGAATCTTTCTTTTCAGCTACTGGAAGAGATGCTTCTTTAGCTATTTTTCTTACTTCTTCTTTAGTTAAGCGCCCTACTGGGAATAATACATCTTTAAATTCTTCTGGTTTAACTTGAGATAAAAAGTAAGTTTGATCTTTGTTTGAATCTACTCCTCTTAATAGTCTATTACCTTCTATTCTTGCATAGTGACCAGTTGCTACCTTTTCAGCACCTAGCTTATATGCTTCTTTTTTAAATAAATCAAATTTTATATATTTATTACACATTATATCTGGATTTGGTGTTCTTCCTTTTTTTAATTCATCTAGAAAGTATGAAAACACACTATCCCAATATTCTTTTATAAAGTCTACTCTATATAATGGTATTCCTATATGATCGCACACTTTTTTTGCGTCTATATAGTCTTGCTCTTGAGGACATATTCCATCAGTTATACCCTCTTTATCGTTGTTTATATTTGAGTCCCAATTTTTCATGAATAAGCCAATTACTTCGTATCCTTCTTTGTCTAGTAAATATGCAGATACTGCTGAGTCTACGCCGCCACTCATTCCTACTACTACTTTCATGGAATACCTCCTTTTTGCCTAAACATTATAACATTTTTTATATTATTTGTCTATATTTTAGAGATTAAAAATGTACTTATTAAAGTACTTATTAATATTACTGTTGATACTGCTATAGAAAATATTACAAATAATAATGATATTCTTTTGAAATATAGTCTTATATCTAGACTTTTTCTATTTTTTATTAGCATTATTAAGTTATTAGTAAATTTAAGTGATATTGTTGTGTAAATAATCATTATGGCTATTAATAATATCTCTTTTGGAAGCAATATTAATAAGTATTTTATTGATTTTAATCTATAAGTGTATATTAGTGAGGATACTAAAAAGCCTATTTTAATTCCTTTATAGAAAGTAATTAGAAGAGCTAGTGGGGATAAAGGAATTACTACTGAAAATACTGTTATTAGTGCTATGCTAAGAGTGTTTCTTGTTATTTCACTTAATATATTATTGATCTTGATATCACTTATATATGAGCTTATATTTGCCGTAAGATTTATCTTGTCTACCTTTGATATTATAAAAATGTATATTAGTCCAAATATTACTCCTATTAATGCTGATGTTAATGCTGGGATTATTTCTTTTTTGTTTACTATATTTTTCATGTTATATTATATTTTATAGTTTAAAAATTATGAAAAATAGTTTATAATTACTATAGGTGAATTTATGAAAAAGAAAACAAAAACACTAATACTTAGAGTATTAGTGTGGGCAGCATTAATTTTAATAGTACTTTTCTTCGTTGGAGGAGGAATACTTCAAATATTAGGAAGATAAAATCTTCCTTTTTTTGTTATATTAAGCTTAGAGATACTTGTTTCTTTTCTAAGTCTATTTTATCTACGGTGCATTTAATTATGTCTCCTACATTTACTATTTCTGATGCATCTTTTACGAAGTTTTTACTCATTTTAGATATATGAATTAGCGCATCATTCTTTAGTCCAATATCTACGAAAGCACCAAAAGAGGCAACGTTTCTTACTGTTCCTTCTAGTTTCATTCCTACAGTAAGATCTTCTATCTTTAGTATATCACTTTTAAGTAGTGGCATTTCTAGATAATCTCTTGGGTCTAGTCCAGGAGATTTAAGTTCTTTTATTATATCTTCTACTAAATATATATTTATATTTGTATTTTTACTTATTTCTTCCTTATTTGCTTTTTCTAGTGTTTCTTTAAACTCTTTACTTTGTATATCTTTTATGTCTAATTTTAAGTAGTTTAATAAAGCTATTGCATCTTTATAGTTATCTGGGTGGACTGATGTGTTATCTAGCTGATTAGAGCTTTCTGGCACTCTTAAAAATCCTATGCATTGTTCATATACTTTAGGTGTTATGCTTTTTAGACTTTTTAGAGATTCTCTGTTTTCAAATTTATTTTTTTCTTTGTATGAAATTATTTCATCTACTGCTTTTTTAGTTAAACCACTTATGTATTTTAATATACTTTTAGATGCAGTATTTACGTTTACACCAACTTCGTTTACGCAGCTCATTACTGTGTAGTCTAGCGCTTCTGCTAGATCTTTTTGGTTAACATCATATTGGTATTCTCCTACTCCTATACTTTTTGCATCTATTTTAACTAATTCTGATAGTGGGTCTTCTACTCTTCTTGCTATTGATACAGCACTTCTTTTTTCTACTGTTAAATCCGGGAATTCCTCGATTGCTAGTTTACTTGCTGAGTAGATTGATGCTCCTGCTTCACTTGTTATTATGTATTTTACATCTAATCCTTTTATTACTTCACTTACGAAGCTTTCGCTTTCTCTTGATGCTGTTCCGTTTCCAATGGATATTAGTTTTACATTGTACTTATCTATTAATCTTCTTAGCTCTTTTGCTGCTCCTACTTTATCATTTACTGGTTCGTTAGGGTATATTACAGATATCTCAAGAAGTGCTCCTGTTTCACTTACTACGGCTAGTTTACATCCTGTTCTAAAAGCTGGGTCAAAGCCCATTACAACTCTTCCTTTGATAGGTCTAGTAAGTAGTAGTGATGATAAGTTTTTAGAGAATGTTTCTATGGCTTTTACATCTGCTTTTTCTTTTATTTCAGCTCTTATTTCTCTTTCTATTGATGGAAGAATTAATCTTTTTAGAGAGTCTTTTATTGCATTTCTTACGATTTCTACTACAAATGATTCTTTATTTCTAATTACTTTTTCTTCTAAATAATTAATTATTTCTTTTTCATCATAATCTAAACTAACAGTTATTACTTTTTCACTTTCTGCTCGGTTTATTGCTAGGCATCTATAATGTTTTAAATATTTGGTTTGCTCACTGAAATCATAGTACATTTCATAAGTTTTATTTTCGTCTACTGCATCTTTCTTCTTTTTAGTTTTTATGAAACTATTATTATATATAAATGATCTTATCCATTTTCTATAATATGCATTGTCACTTATCCATTCACTTATTATATAGCCTGCATTTTCCACTGCTTTTTCTACTGGCATATTATAATTGCTTGCTAAAGATTCAATAGTGCCGTTTACTGGGAAAGACATTATCTTTTTAGCAAGTGGCTCTAGTCCTAGTTTAATTGCTTCTGATGCTTTAGTTTTTTTCTTTTCTTTATATGGCAAATACAAGTCTTCTACTTCTACCATTTTTGTTTTAGACATTATCTCGTTTTTTAATTCATCTGTTAGAAGTCCTTTTTCATCAATTAAAGCAATTATTGCTTCTTTTCTTTCTTCTAGTTTTATATTTCTTTGATATTCATCGCTGATTAGTTTTATTTCTTCTTCATTTAAACTATCAGTTACTTCTTTTCTATACCTTGCTATGAATGGTATAGTGCACCCTTCACTTAGTAGTTTTAGAGCGCTTTTAATTCTTTTTTCACTTATATTAGTTTCTTGTTCTAAATATTTAATTATTCTGTCATTCATTTTATTACCTCTTATACATTATATAATATGAGAAACATAAAATAAAGACCAAGTGTTATTCTTGGTCTATCTTTCGCTTAATGCTAAATGAAGTGTATTTTTTTCTAATGATATAGAAGCTTCTAAATTACTTCTATCTATCATTGAAATCTTCATTAGATATTTTCCTAAGTAAATTAGGTATTCTATATCTTCATTCTTAATATGCTTTCTTGCTGTTGGATATTTATCAAATACAGCTGATAACATTACTCCTTCACTAATTGAACTTTGAATAAAGAATTTTTCTTCTTCATTAAGATTATTTACTTTTTTACAAAGTTCTAAGTATATTTGCCATGCTTGTAAGAAAGCTGATATCTTATCTATTTTTTTCATTTTATTCCTTCTTTCGGATGTATATATTATCATATATAAGTTTTATTATCAATCTTTTTCTCCTTCTTCAAGCATTGTTTTGATATATATTGCGTATCCTTTTTCTACATCATCTACTACTACATGCGTTACTGCTCCTATTATTTTATTATCTTGTACAATTGGGCTTCCACTCATTCCTCTTATTATACCGCCTGCTCTTTCTAATAGCTTTTTATCCGTTATTTTAAATGAAATTGACTTGTTAGTTTTAATTAGATCTTTATTTTTAGACGTTATTTCTATTTCATATTTTTCTACATTATTATCTATTTGAGTGTACATGAATGCTTTTCCTTTTTTAATATCATCAAATTCCATTATTTCTAATTCTTGTCTTTTTGAAGTGTCATTGTTATATATTCCATATATACCTTTATTTGTATTTTTATTTATTGATCCTATTTGGTTATATAACTCTACTCTTGCATTTTTATTTCCTACTATTCCGTTTTCACTTTTTTCAATAGTTTCTATTGTGGCATTTAATAAATTTCCTTCATTTATTTTCAAGGCGCTTGTGCTTTCCTCTGCTTCTACTTGATGGCCAAGTGATCCATATATTTTTGTTTTTGGGTCTATATAAGTCATTGTGCCAATTCCAAGAACTGTATCTTTTACATATATTCCTGTTTTATATATGCCTTCTTCTTTGAATATTTTTAACGTTGTTTTATGTTCTTTATTATTTCTATTTATTAATAAATTCAACTCATTTGTATTTGTATTTTCTAAAACTCTTGTTATATCTTCAATTTTATTTACTTCTTTACCATTTATTTCTATTATTATATCTCCAATTTGTAAATTGTCTTTTGCCATGTATTGTCCATTTATTTTATAAAAACCTACTACAATTAATCCCTTTGTTTCTATTTCTATACCGATAGTTTCTCCTCCAAGAGCAATTTTGTTTGAATATGCAACTAGATTTAGTGGCATTAATAGAAGGAGTAAACTTAGTAGTACTTTTTTCATATAAATCGCCTCATTTATATTGTTTACTTTTTATTAAAAATAAAACTACCAATTATTGATTGGTAGTTTTTGTTATTCTTCTACTTTAAAATCTTTTGTTTTACCATTTTCTTCTACTATTTTATTTACTGTTTTGGTAGCTTTTTCAAGTTTTTCAGAGCAGAATTTAACTAATTCATTAGCTTCTTCATATTTTTTTACCATGTCGTCTAGCGCTACTTCGCCACTTTCTAATTCTCTTATTATTTCTTCTAGTTTTAATAGTGATTCTTCAAAGTTTCTTTCTTTCATTTTAATACCTCCTTAACTTCACCTATTATTTGTGCATTTTTAAGTCTAGTAGTTATTTTATCTCCTGGTTTTACTTTAGATGCATCTTTTAGTATCTTTCCATCTATTAATGTAATAGAATAGCCTTTTTCTAATAGATTTTCAGGATTTAATAAATCGATTTTTAGTTTATATTTATCAAGAATGTTCTTTTTTCTTTCTAAATATATTTTAGAAGAAGCTTCTAGTTTTTCTTTTAAGTTCTCAAATCTTTTAGTTTCTTTTTCTATTCTAGATGGAAGAGTGTATCCTAGTTTATCAATTAGTACATCTAATTTTTGCTCATACTTATTAAACATGTTTGATGGATTTGTTATAATGTCTTTTTCTTTTATTTTTCTTATTGTTTCTTTATGAGAGTTCAATTTACTATTTAAAACACTCATTATTCTTCCTTTATAATCTTTTAAATACTTTAATATTTCATCTTTTGACGGTACTACTAGCTCAGCTGCAGCTGTTGGAGTTGGTGCACGTAAATCACTTACAAAATCACTTATAGTGTAATCTATTTCGTGTCCTACTGCTGATACTATAGGCTTGTTTCTTTTAGCTATAGTTCTTGCAACAATCTCTTCATTAAAAGCCCATAAATCTTCAATTGATCCTCCACCTCTTCCAAGGATTATTACTTCTACATCACTATTGTATGCCATTTCAAGCATTCTGCAGATATTTTCTTTAGCTCCGTCACCCTGTACTAAACTTGGAAACAAAGTTATTTCACATAGCGGGAATCTTCTGTTAATCGTACTTATAATATCTTTTACTGCAGCACCTGTAGGTGCAGTTATGACTCCTACTTTTTTTGGTATTCTTGGTAGTTTTAATTTTTTATCTTGATCAAATAAGCCTTCATCAGATAATTTCCTTTTTAATTTTTCAAATAATACATAAAGCTGGCCTATTCCATCTTGTTTCATAGATACAGCTGTTATCTGGTAGTTTCCACCTGATACAAATACACTTATTTTTCCTTTTATTAGAACTTCCATTCCATCTTTAGGTTCAAAGTCTAAATTGTAATTCTTGTAGTTAAACATTACTACGTTTATTTTAGATTCATTATCTTTTATACTGAAGTATAAGTGACCTCTTGTATGTACTTTTAGATTACTTATTTCTCCTCTTACACTTATGTATGATAAAAAAGAGTCTTTTTCAAGGACTGTTTTTATATATTCATTTACATCTGTTACTGATAGATATAAATCATTATTCATTAGATACCTCTTTATCTAATATTTCATCTAGTACTGCATTTAACATTTTTGTTACTTTTTCATCTGAGAATTTTTTAGATAATTCTATACCTTCATTTATACTTACTATATGAGGTGTGTTTGTAAATAAAAGCTCATAAGCACTTAATCTGAATATTGCTTGGTCTATGTTTCCTAGTCTTTCTACTGTCCAGTCTATCATGTATTTATTTAGTACTTTATTAAGTACTTCTTCTTCTGATAGTACTCCATTTACAATATCTCTTACAAATGCATTTCCTTCTTTATCATTTTCTTTAATTACATCTTCTACATTATATTTTATTTTGTCTTTTCTATAGATATATATTTGATATAGAGAAGTCATTATTCTTTCTCTTAATTCGCTTCTTGTTACTTTCATTTAAATCACCTTCTTTAACATTATAACATAAAAAAATGTAGTTTTATACTACATTTCTTTTTTTAATATATTATCTTTTTTAATATGCATACCTATTGGATCTAAATCGCCTGTTTCAGTTTCAATTAATTCTCTATCTTCTATATTTTTAGGTAGTTCTTGAAGTATATATATTGATTCTTGATGGTCTTCTTCTTTGTTGTTAAAATAGTATCTTACAAGGTCTACACTTTCGTCTGATAGTTCGATTAGTCTCATTATTTTGTCTTCTCTCATTGGATAACCATATTTATTTTCAAATATTACAGATATTATATAGTTCAGTCTCTTTTTCTCAGGAGAATACTTATCTTCAAAGTCCCACTTTCCAAGTAATAAATTATGAAATTCTTCGTACATATCCGCGCTTATATAGTCTTTTAATTCTTCATATAGTCTTTGCTCGTTTCCAAAAAAAGTTAAGTCAAATATTGCTTCTTTTGATACTAGTTCTAGTATCTTTCTTAGATATTTTACATCACTTTTATATGACTCGACTATACCACAGAAGAAGAATTCTTTTGATATAAGTTCGGCAGTTGTTTCACATATAAATGATCTGTTTTCTCGTACTTTGTAGTTTTGAAGAGTATGCATGAATTCATGCGCTAATGTTTGTTTTTCAGTATATGTTAAATTTTGATTATTATAGTCTTTTAAATATATTATGCCAGGTTTCATACTTTCTGCAAAGCCTTCTGATATTTCATAATTTACATGGTTTTTATCATATCCTAGTATTTCTAAATTTTCAAGAGCAAAGTTTGGTATAAATGGATCTACATCATTTTCTTCGTATCTTTCAAAATAATAGTCCATAAATGGATCATTCTTAAGAACTTCTTTGCAGTCTTCTTTTATATTTGCTTTATTTATATAGTTTATCATTTTTTCTTTATTCAATTCTTCTTTAGATTTATCACTTAGAAAATAAGCAACCGATGTCCTTGATATTTTACTTATTCTACTTTTATCATCTGCTACACTAGTTTTAATTCCTACGTAACCACCAAATCCTATTGCTGATAATGCCATAATTGCAGCTGCTGTATATGCAGCTAAATTTACTATTTTAATCTTCTTATTTTTTACTCTTATTCTTTTTTCGTATTCAGTTTCAAACATAATTATCCCCCTTAAACTGTTAAAATTATACCATATATAGTACAAAAAAGCAAACTAGATATTTTTTAGTTTGCTTATTGCTTCTTTAAATGTAGATACTTCTATTAATTTAATATCATATTTATTATTTTCTATCAACTTTCTTGCTTCTTCGTAGTTTTCTCCTGATGGAACTAGGAATACATCACATCCTGATTTTACTGCTCCTTTTAGTTTATATTTAATTCCTGCGATTTGTCCGATGTTTCCATTATAGTCAATAGTGCCAGTTCCAGCTATTTTCTTTCCTTTTGTTATGTCTTCTTCTATTAACTTATTATATAGAGATAATGTCGTCATTAGTCCTGCTGATGAACCACTTTCACTCTTTTTAAATTTAAATATTATATTTTTATCATTTTCTATTTTTAATTTTTCTTTTATATATAGTCCTATTATTTTTTCACCATTTTCTTCAATTATCTTGGCTGTTTTAGTGCTTTTCTTCTTATTATTTGTTACTTCGATTATTACTTCATCACCGACATTAACGTTTTTAAGGACAGCTGTTATATCTTCTTTAGACATTATCTTTTGGCCATTTATGTTTTCAAGCTCATCAGCTACTTCAAGATTTGTGTTTGCTTCTTTAAATACATAATATACTACTATTTTTTTATCTTTTTCTTCATATTTTATGTTGGCTTCTTCTAAGGCATTTTTAACTGCATATTCGTTTGCTGTTTCAAGGTCTATTTTTCCTCTTTCTAGCTCATCTATAATTGTTTCTCCTTCTAGCCTTACATCAGAAGCTTTTACTAAATCCCATGATGGTATTATTTTTGATAGCATGGTTGTTAAAATAGTTCCTTCATAGGCTCTTACATATGTTAAATTTATTGATCCTTTAGATGAGTACTCATTTTCTACTGATATTATCTTATCTATATTTTTTACCTTGCCCCAAGTATAAACTTCGTAGTTTAATGGGTATAGACTTATTATAGATAAAAATAATACTATTATTATGTCAATTAATATATTCTTTTTATTTTCTTTGATTGCACTTATTATTTTATTATACATTTCATACCTCAGTAATATTATAGCATATAGGAGAAGATATTATGAGAAGAATATTTAGTTATTTATTATTTACTTTACTTCTTTTTATATTTATTTTTAATAATAAAATTGTCATAAATTCAGTTGTAAATTCGTTTAATATATTTTATAGGTCGATACTATTTAACATTTATCCTTTTATTGTTCTTTCTGATATGCTTGTAAATTATGGGTATTTTAATATATTTAAGAACGTACATCTAAGAAGCTTTAATCTTTTAGTGATGAGCGTATTATGTCCGATTCCGTCTAATGCTTTAGTTATTGGTAACCTTTATAGAAAAGAGCTTATTAATAAAGTAGATGCAATAAGTCTTTTATCATTTAGTTCATTTCCTAATGTTATATATGTTATATATTTTATTGGAAAAGTAGTTTTTAATAGTTATTTTTATGGTTTTTTATTATATTTTTCAATATTTATTTCAAATATTATTATGTATATTATAAATTATAAAAATCTTCCTTTCTTAAATATTAGTAATAAAACTATAAGTTTTAACTTAGCACTTAAGAAATCTCTTATTGATAATTTTAATAATATGATTATTATTTTTGGGTCAATTTCATTATTTAATCTTCTTATTGATATTATTTATCATTATACAAACATTAATCAATTATTTTTAGCTATTTTAAACGGATTTTTAGAGCTTTCTAGTGCTTTTTATAAGCTTTCTAGTATAAATGCTTCACTTTTGTTTAAAATGGCGTTTTCGTCCTTTATTTTGGGATTTGGTTCACTAAGTGTTTTAATGCAGCAGTTGTCTGTCTTAGATATTAAAGAAATAGATTCACGTAAGATAATAAAAAACAAGATATTTGTTGGAATTATTTCTTCCTTAATATCTTGTTTAATATATTACTTTATCAATTCGTTTTAATTATGTATGGGCTAGAAGTAGTTCCATTACCACTAGACACTTCAGCATTTGCCTTAAGAGATATTACTGGTCTTAGCATCATTTCATCATCAACGTTTGTTTCATATATGTATGAGTCATCCTCTACAAAGAAAACTCTGGCGTTTTCGTCGGTAAAGCTGGATGGTGACATAGTCCACCAGTTTTCGTATCCTTCATGTTGATACCAGCAATTCCAGCATCCGTCTTCATTGTATATGCCGCCCATGAATGCTAATTCGTCAACTGTTATTAGACCTATAGGATAAGTTAAAACCGGGTAAATTCCACCACTTGATGGCTTTGCATAGTATGAATCTATATCTTTATTATAACTATCCTTATAACTTTCTAAATAATTTCCTGTTATACTTTCTCCACAACTGTATGATGGGTATTTGTGATCAATTAATCTTATATATGGACCATATTTAATTTGTGCTTGCGAATTTGGCATCCATATTGTAGATGATTCAACAGTTCTATCACCACAAAAGAATGCTTCTGGGTCCAAATAATCGGCATAGTCTATTAAGCCTCCTGTTCTATACCAATTATCTATTATTTTTTTTGCATTGCTTGAATAATATGCTCCATGTTGTTCATCTTGATCAAACATATACCCTACAAATTCTGCACTTCCATTAGATGTATTGAAAAAATTACCAGATTCACTACAATCGTTTATATCACCACAATTAAACGCGGGTGTTTCTTCTATAAATGCACTGTTTGTGTTATTTGGAATTGTTGTTGCACTCGTTCCGTAGCCTGAAAATAAAAGCCTTGTTCCTCCACCTTCATATGGAGTATTAGTCCTTATAATCCTCCAATAGTAGTAATTGCCCATATTATCATCACCAAATATTACCCAGTTGTTATTTATATTTCCAGCATAATAATATACATCTTTTCTCCCACTTGTTCTGTTAGTTTTATATATTACGTTTTCTGCTTCTTCTTCAAAATTTGTAGTGAAGTCTGTCCTAGTTGAAACAGTTTTATTCTTTCTTATCTCACTTACTAGGTATTTAGCGCTTTTCTTTTCAAGTATTAATTCTATATCATATCTTCTTTTATCTGATTGTTTTACTCTTATTATGTATAGTGCTGCTTTATTGTCTAATTCTAATTCATATTGATTATTTTCTTCACTTCTTCTGGTAAATATCATTTTATTTGTTGTTTTATTTGTGTAGATTAGTTTTGTACCATTTTCTTCAATCTTTATATTTCTTTTCTCTCCGTTTTGGAAATTAATATCACAAGAATTTTCTGTGCAAGTAACAGTTTCTACTTTTCCTGTGTCTACAACATCAGCATTTATTGATGCAGAGATTATTTGCTTATCAAGCTCTAGAGCTGTATCTGCTGCTACTCCATCCTCATTATTTCTTATTAAACTAATAAAGTTTATTACAAATATTATTATTACTGATAAGAGAGCTACACTTACACTTACTTCTACTAATGTAAATCCATTTTTCTTCTTCATGAGTGCCTCCTATATATCCAGTGATGCATAGTAATTATGATCTCTATATTTATAATTAACTATTATCATTCTTTTAAACAATTCTTCATCTCTTCCCATTGCATTTCCTCTTGATGTTTCTATAGTTTTTAAGTAATCCTTTAAAGTGTTAGGAAAATTTCCTCCGCTTACATTTCCTATTTTTTCTAAATTTATATATATTTTATCTACATCTAAATCTTCAAGTAAAGATGCACAGTTACTATCCATGTATTCTGCACAATTAGATGTGTCCATAGATATATAGCTTACTCCTGGTTTATCTAAAGATTCTAGATTTATCCTTTTTCTTATTATATTAGTTTTATAAATATCACTTATATTATCGTAGTATTCTCTTTTATCTATATTAGATGTTATATTTTGATATGACAAAAAGACTGATAACAATACTGTTACTAGCACCATAAGAACTGTTATAGTTTCTATAAATACAAATCCCTTTTTCATATCTTTTTCCTTTCTATTTAGTCAAACCAACACTTTGCTTTCCCATCAACGCTTAAGTCACAAATTATACTTGTTGATGGATCAACTGATGTTGCTGATCCGCTATTATAAATATACATATATGCAGAATTTACACCGCAGGATATATTAGTTGTACTATTAGTACATGTAATGTTTGTCGTTTGGAGCGATGATTCGAGAAGTGCACGATACTTTGTAAGTGTTGTTTGAGCATTCGTATCCCAATAATTATTTTTAATACATGCTATTTTTCCATTATTTGATATACATATCTCATGCCCGTTAGCAGTACCATTTTCTACAGTAGTTCTAATAAAGCCTCCTCTATTTGATACCCCTAATTCTTCCATCGAATTAGAAGCATTATTTGGCATTGTAGTTGGCGTAAAAGTCGTATTAACTACGGTATTTGCATTCCAATAAACGTATGTTGGCTGTGGAGCTGGTTCATCTCCGTTTACTAAAAAGTCTTGATATTTTTCGTTTAGTTTTGTTTTAGATGTATCTATTAATTTATTACTAAATTTATTTTTATTTATATAAGATGCTAAAAAAGATGCCATTAGCACTAAGAACACTATTAAAAAGCTATATACTACTGCCATTGATATAAATCCCTTTTTCATATCTTCCACCTACTATAGTAAATTATAACATAAAAAGCATTTAGTATGGTAGCCTAAATGCATTTTTTTAATAAAATATTATAGAGGTGTTTTATGAATAAGATATATGAACTAATTAATTTATATAAGAGTGATAAGAAATTGTTTGGTTTAATAACAGTGCTTGTAAATGCTTGTCTAATAATATGGCAAAGTATATTCGTTTTGATTGTTCCTTCAAGAGGCAATATACTTATTCTTTTTATATTAATAGGTGCATTAGTATTTCAACTAGTTAAGAACCCCTGATTTTATAATCTTATTTATTTCATTTTGATACTTTAGTGCTTCTTTAATAACTCTAATATTATCTATTTCACTTTTATTTAATTTTATTCTTATGGGTATTTCTATAAGAGATTTTAAGAGAAGTTTTTCACTGCTGCTTAGCTCTATTTCATTAAGATATGTTTTAGTAAATGAAAGTATATCTATATTTTTATAATCATTTTCTATCAGTTTATATATATCAAGTACTGGACTATCTACTATATATTTTTCCCATGATAATAAGTATATTTTATCGGATTTAATTGTATTTTCTAATTTTAAATTATTATTTAATATACATATTCTTTCTGTTTCATTTTCTTTAACAGAGTTATACCATTTATTTATGTCTTTTTCAGATTGCTCGAGTGAAAGATAAAATAACGAATAATTTCTAGATAGTAGATAATTACTAGGAGAAGGATATACTTCCTCCTCTGCCTTTAATATAAGTGTATTATATTCTTCTTTTACTTTATCTATATAAGATATAATGTTTTCATGAGCGTCTTTATATTTCTTTTTACTTATCTTTTTATTTTGACTAGTATTATTATGGAGTCTAGCTACTATTGAAGCATACTCTACTACATCTATTTCTTCGGAGTCTGCTACAATATACTTGTAGGAAGTAATATCATCCTTGTCTTCTATTATAACTGGGTGATTATTTACTTCCTTTTTATCTAATATATTAAATAATCTTCCTAGATCTTTTTCTTTCTTTTTTAATACATATTCATTGTTTATTATTTTTGCTTTGCCTATTAATTTTATATTATTCATCTATTTCTAACGGCAAGATTAATTTTTCATTTTCATTTAAAGTTAAATTCTTATTGTACTCTTCTATTGTACTTATAGATACATTATATTTAATAGATATGCTTTCAAGAGTATCTTCTTTTTTTACAACATATATTTTATATTTTGAGTACTCTTCATCTGTTAATTCATCTACTTCTTTAATTTCTTGAATAGGTTTTTCATCTTCTTTATTATATTCATCTTCTATAATGCCTATTGGCATTTTACTATCCTCCTTTTTATCATAATCTAAATTTATTTCTATTTCTAGATGTAATGTTTCATTTTTCATTATGTAGTTTAAGTCTGTTATACTTAAGTCTATACTTTCTTTTTTAATGTCATCTGATAGCGCTATTTGAAATGGTAGTTTATACATGAATACTTCATCATTTATAGACGAAGGTGTTATCTTGTAAGTACCATTAACATTGAATGAGCCATCTATTACATCTTCTTCTATTTTATATTCAGGTGTTACTTCTATGTTTGTTATTTCACTTGCTATGCTTTTTAGAGTACAGTCTTTTTTGAATAATACTTTTTGATTCATAATAAAACACTCCTTTCTAATGAATTATATTTAGGAGTGTTTATTTTATTACTTATTTAAATAATTCTTCATACATTTCTTTATAGTTTTTAATAAATTTAAATTTTAATTTATCTTTTATTTCATTTGGAAGATCATCTATGTCTTGCTTATTTTGAATAGATATATAAATTGTCTTTATATTATTTTTAATTGCACTTAGACATTTTTCTCTTAGTCCTCCGACTGGCAATACATCACCTAGAAGAGTTATTTCTCCAGTTCCACTTATTGTTTCTTTTACTTCTTTATTTAATAAGTGACTAAGAAGCGCAGTTGTTATCATTATTCCTGCAGATGGTCCATCTTTAGGTACTGCCCCTTCTCTAAAGTTTATATGAATTGTTTTATTTAAACTGCTTTTATCTATTTTAAATTCTTTTATGTTTGTTTTAATATAGCCTAAAGCTACTTCGATACTTTCTTTAAGCGTATCACCTAAATGACCACTTGTTATAAATTTATTTTCTCCTTCATAAGAAGTGACTTCTATTTCAAGTACTTCTCCTCCATATGCAGTATAAGCTAGTCCTAGTACATATCCTGTTGCTTTTGATTTATTTCTCTCATCTTTGTATATAGGGCTTTTTAAGTAAGAATATAAGTCTTCTTTTCTTATAACTTCTTTCTTAAGTTTTTTGTCTTCTAGTCTATATTTAGTTATAACTTTTTTTATTATTCTATTTATTAGTCTGTCTAGGTTTCTTACACCGCTTTCTTTTGTGTAATCATCTATAAGTGATTTTATTGTTTCTTCTTCAAAAATTATTTGATCTTCTTTTAATTTAGCATTTTTTAAGTTGTTTTTGATTAAGTAATTTGTTGCTATTGCTTCTTTTTCATAATCTAAATATGAATTAAGATTAATTACATCTAATCTATCTAGTAAAACCCTAGGTATTTCATTTATATCATTAGCAGTTAGTATAAATAATACTTTACTTAGATCTATTGGTTCTTCTATATAATTATCTGTAAATGTTTTACTTTGATTAGGATCTAGTAAGTCTAGAAGTACTCCAGTAGGGTCTCCTTTATAGTCAGAGTGCATCTTATCTACTTCATCTAGTAATATTACAGGGTTAGTGCTTTCTGTTTTTATTAATGTGCTTATTATTTTTCCTGGTTCACTTCCTAGATAAGTTCTTCTATGGCCAGTTAATTCATTAGGATCGTTTAATCCTCCTAAAGATATTTTAGCAAACTTTCTTTTTAGAGCATTTGCAATTGATGAAGCTAAAGTGGTTTTTCCTACACCTGGAGGGCCAATTAAACATATTACTTCATTTGATGAGTTTTCATTATTTAATTTTAATGAAACATTTTCTAGAATTCTTGTTTTTACTTCATCAAGTCCATAATGGCTTTCATTTAGTTTTTCTTCAACTTTTTTTAGAGATGTCTCATCTTTAGTTGTCTTATTAAATGGAATGCTAAGCAATGTTTCTATATACGTTCTTATTACTGATAGTTCTGGGCTACTTTCTAGGGTATTCTCATATTTTCTTAATTCATCTAATACTCTTTTTTTGATGTTTTCTGGCACGTCTTTTTCATTTATTTTTTCATTTATTTCTAATATAAAATCTTCTTTTGCATTGGTTTCACCAATTTCTTTTTTTATGATATTTATTTTTTCTTTCAATATCATTTCTTTTTGCATGTTGTCTAAGTTTACTCTTAGTTTTTCATCAATTCTGTTTTCAATATTTAATACTTCTAATTCTATACTTATTTCTTCAATGAGTTTTTTTGCTCTTATGATTTTGTTATGCTCTAGCATGAAAAATGTTTTCTTTTCATGAGAAAGTGGTAAGAATGAAGCAATTACGTCTGTAAGTGTTTCTAAATTATCTATCGTTTTTATTTGATTAATTATCGAATTTGAAATATTAGGATTTACTGATATATAGTATTCTAAATCATTTATAAGTTTTCTAGTTAAAGCTATTTCTTCTGCTTCTATAGTTATTAATTTAGGAAAGTCTACTGCAGATGCAAGTAAAATATTTTCATATATATCATCATTATAATATCTTAGTATTCTTTGTCTATTTATTCCACTTAAAATTATTCTTACATTTTTATTTGGAAGATCTATTCTACTTGTTATTTTTGCTTTGACAGCAACCATTGGTAAATCTGCACTGTCAGGTGATTCTTCAAGAGTATCTACTGGTGAAACTATTAATACTTCATCAGCATAGTTATCCCTTGCTATATCTATTATTTTTTTTGTTATATCATTATTTAATTCTATTCTTGCTTCTGATAATGGAAGGAGTACTAGTCCCTTAAGAATTATTACAGGTAAGTCATTTTTTGTCATGCCAATTCACCTTCCTATGGCTCTTTATTATAATACATTTAATTAATATGTCTAGTAAAAAAATAAGAAAAAAAATATTTTTTTCTTATTTGTACTTTATTAAATATTATTCATTAAAATTTAATAAAAATGATTCAAATCCTCTATACTTATCTATTTGTCCAGTTTTAATTTTTGTATCTAATTCATATAGTAAATGAAGTAGTTTATATGCTCTTTCTTTATTAATAGTTTTAGAGTATTTTCTTGCAAGAGTTATTCTATAAGGGTGCTCTTTTAATTTAGTTGATATATCTTTTTCACTTAATCCTTCTTCTAGTAATATATTAGTGCTTAGTATTAGTCTTATTTGACTTGAAATAAGGGCTATTAAGGCTATTGGTTCTTCATTATTATCTTTTAACTCTTTATATGTTTTAAATAGTTTCTCTTTATTGTTATTTGCTATTGCATCAGTTAAATCAAATACTAGATTGTCTTTGCTATATGATACTACTATTTTATCAATATCATCTATTGTTATTGTTTTATTTTCTTCCTTGTATATTAATAACTTTTCTAATTCATTTTTAAGTAGTATTGTATTGGTATTAATCTTTAATGATAATAAATTAAGAGCATCTTTTTCTATTTGATAGCCTTTTTCTTTTAAGTATTTTAATGAATAGTTTTCTATTTCTTTTTCATCAATTATATTAAATTCAATAAATTTTGTTTTTTCTCTTAAAAGCTTGGTTACTTTCTTTCTTTCATCTAGTTTAGTAATTATTTTTAAGAATAAAGTTGTTTCTTCATTTGGATTATCTATATACTTTATAAATAAATCATCTTCTAGTTTATTAATAGCTTCTGTGGAAGATATATATAGAACTATATATTTTTTACTTCCAAATAAATCCATGTAATTACAGTCATTTATTGCTTCTGATAATTCACTTTCATCTAAATCATATGTAACTTTATTAGATTCAGTTTCTTTTACTTTCTCGTCAATAAATTCATCAATATCTTTAAAGTTTTCTCCATATAAAGTATATATCATTTTTATTCCTTTCTAGATTAGTTTTATTTCATATATATTATCATCTAATAGATAATTTGATTCAGATGATTCAACATAATCATTTATTATTATATTCTTAAAATTAATATTAAGCGGCATTATTAACTCTCGAAGATTTGTATATCTTCTTGTTTTTAATACTTCACATACATTTTTATATCTTATAGATACATATATAAAATCTCTTTCAATGCTGTTTTTTAATTTGTAGTATATATCGAGTACATTATAAAGATTCATTTTAGTTTCTGTATTTGATTTAAATATAATATCTATTTTAGGATATGTTCCCATGTAGTTAAATAAGAATTCGTAAGTTTCATAGTCTTCTTTATTCATAAGAATACTTACTTTCATATTGTCATATGTTTGGTCAATTAGATTTATTGTTTCTAGTATTTCCCTTACATATTCTTTTAGTATATATCTATCTCTTATATCATAATCATTTTTATGACTTATTTCTATTTCTAATTCATTAGTGTCAAGTTTTACTGCATCTTTTATAGTGCTTTTACTTAGCTTATATATGTCTTTTACAGATACATTTATTTTTTTTCTTTTATCTTTGTAGTTATTTTCTATGACTAAAGTTTCTTTTAGTCCATTAATTGTCATTATCTTTGCAAAAGCAGCAGCTTTTCCTGATACTGGGCTTACTTTAGAAGGCACTACTTCATCATTTTTATATACTACGTCGTTTTCTAAAGTAACTTCTTCTCTTGAACTAATTGGAATATAAACAAAATCTGGGGTTTGATATTCTTTTAAGTCTTTAATTGTTAATTTTTTCATGTTATCTCCTATAATTCTTCTAAATATTTCTTTAAGTTAATTGCTACTTCTTCTGGAAGAATTTCTTTTAATTCTTCAATAGAAGAAAGTTTCATATTTTTAACACTACCGAATCTTTTTAGTAGTTCTTTTCTTCTTACTTCTCCAATTCCATCAATATTATTTAATACACTTTCAATTGAGCCTTTACTTCTAATTTGTCTATGATAGTTAATAGTAAATCTATGTACTTCATCACTTATTCTTGTTAGAAGATAAAATACATCACTTTTCTTATCTATTTTTACTTCCTCTAAATTAGCATTTATTAAACTCTTTAATGTGTGCTTATCATCTTTTTCTAGACCACATACATTTATATTTAATCCTAGACTATTTAATACTTCTTTTGCTGCGTTTACGACGTTTATTCCTCCATCTAGTAAGATTAAATCTGGAAGAGTTGTTTTATTTAATAATGCCTTTTGATAGCGTCTATATAATACTTCTTTCATAGAGGCAACATCGTTATTTTGATCAGTGCTTATTTTAAACTTTCTATAGTCTTTTTTAGATGGCACTCCATCAATAAATACTACCATAGCACTTACTGTATATGTTCCAAATAAATGAGCATTATCAAATGATTCTATTCTTGTTAAATTTTCTATATTTAATAGTTTACCTAGTTCTTTTGATGCATTAAAGTTTCTTTCATTATCTTTGTATAATAGTTCTTTATTGTTTTCATAGTTAATGCTTGCATTTGTTTTAGCTAGATCAAATAAATGCTTTTTAGCCCCTTTTTGAACACTTATTACTTTTGCATCTATTATAGTGCTTAAAAGTTCATTATCTAAATTAGAAGGCACAATTACTTCTTTAGGCATTATATTCTTTTTAGTATAGAAATTAGCTATGTAGTACTCCATTGTTTCTTTTTCATCATCTATAAGAGGAAATATGTTCTTTTTATCTCCAAGTAGTTTTCCATTTCTTATAAAGAATACACATATACTAATATATCCATCTTTTACTATGTAGTTAAATATATCTCTATTAACTCCATCGTTTAATTCTACTTTTTGTTTTTCAAATACTACCTTTATGTAATCTAGTTCATTCTTTAGTTCTAGCGCTACTTCATAGTTTAGGTTGTCTGAGTTTAGTTTTATTTTTTCATTGATCTTATTTATTAATATTTCATCATGTCCGTTTAGTATATCTATGATTTCTTTTCTCATTGAACTTGTATCTAAATTCTTATGAATACAGTAACCTAGACATTCACCTATATGATAGTATAAGCATTCCTTTTTAGGCATCTTATCACATTTTTTAAGGGGATATAGTCTATTTATAAGGTTTACTAATCTTTTAGCCGCATATCCATTGGGATAAGGCCCGAATAGAAGTTTATTCTTTTTATTAACGTTTACTTCTCTTTTAACTATTAATGACGGAATGTCCTCGTTAATAAATTCTATATATGGATATGATTTATCATCTCTTAATAATATGTTGTAGTGTGGATCATGTTTTTTTATTAGGTTTATTTCTAAGATAAAAGCTTCTAACTCACTTGATGTTACAATATATTCAAAATCAGCAATTTCACTTACTAATAGTTTTGTTTTTCCTTCGTGAGTCCTATTAAAATAACTATTTAATCTGTTTTTAAGTTTCTTTGCTTTACCTACATAGATTATAGTCCCTTCCTTATTCTTCATAAGGTAGCATCCAGGTAAGCTAGGTACAAGAGCTAGTTTTTCTTTTATCATAATCAACACCTAATATTATTTTACACTAAAAAACCTCTTATTACTAGAGATAAGAGGTTTAATTATTGTATTAATAACTTGAACTAGGCACATTAGTGCTTGGATTCGTTATGCCTTGATTAATTGTTCCAGAGTTATTTATTCCTGAACCAGTTCCTGGATTAATTACACTTGAACCAGTACCTGGATTAGATGTGCCTGAGCCAATTCCTGGAAAAGTTGATCCTGAATCTCCTCCAACACATTTAAGTGATCCATTTGGTAGAATTACGCATTCTTGGTCGGTATCACTTCCTGAACCAGTGCCAGGTAATGTTGACCCTGAATCATTTGAGTCACCTATACTACCAGTGCTACCTCCAATACAAGACGCACCGCCGTTTTCATCTACAATGCAAGTATCTACTCCGCCGTCACGGCAACTGATTTTTCCTGAAGTTCTTAAAGTACATTGAACACCTGCTTTGTATTCTATAATGCATTGATTACTGTTTGGATTAGCGGTGCACGCAGTATTATCTTTGGCAAAATAACAAGTGTAATCACCGTCTGAATCTTCTTCGCATAAATTTGCAGTTTTTGATAGTGATCCTTCCATCACTCTTTTTAGTGCTTCTTTTGAAGTGTTACTTACTAAGCAGAAATTCTTTTCTCCCCAGTTTAAGCAAACTTGGTGGCCTGTTACTACTCCTGCCGTTATTTTTGATTTTATATAAACAAAAGGAGTATCCATTGTATCTTCAAATCCAATTAGGAATGGATCAGATACTGTTGTTGTTGGCATTTCATTTGATGCATAAGATTTTGGCATTTTTATTGGAGCACCGTTTGGTAGTGAAGAAGAAATTGCTTCAAGTTCATTTTGTGGCACGCTCCAGTATCTATAAGTGATATTTCCATCTCCTGATGTGCCACCATCTGCTCTTTCGTCTCCTTCATTATCTATGTTTTCCTCATTACTAGCTACGTGAGTAGTTGTGTCATAAGGAGTACCTCCTACACATGTACAGTTTGTTTCAGATGTACAAGTTAAACTTGATTCTTTCATTAATCTTGTTTTATCTATAACTGCATTTGAATTATTGTTTGCATAACAAAATTCGTTATTTGATACAACTGTGTATGAAATCTTTCCTAAGTGGTTAATTTCTACATAATATTTGTAACCATTATCTTGCATTTTAAGTTTTGTACAACTGTCTGATGTGTTACAAAAAACATTATTAGTTGTACCTTCTGCTAGGTCTAAACTATATTGATCAATTGCTGATCTATTAATAACATCGAATTGCTTTTCGAATGTATTTGCCTTACCCTCTGAATATATCTTAATTACGTTAGGAACAATTGCTAACATTAAGATGCCTACTATTGCAATTACTGCAATTATTTCAACTAATGTGAAACCTTTTTTCTTCATATAATCCTCTACTTTCCTTTACTATTTTATAATTATACTGTATTTTTTGTCAACTATAAATTAAAAAAAGATTAATTCTCTTTGGAATTAATCTCTTCTATTATTCTTTCTATTTTTTGACCATATTCGATTGAATCATCATATATAAATTTAAGTTCAGGAACTGTTCTTAGATCTAATCTTTTTGCTAGTTCACTTCTAAAATATCCTGCAGCATTATTCATGTCTCTTAGTACTTTATCTCTTTTATAATCATCTAGTGTTGTGAAGTATACTTTAGCAAAGCTTAAATCATTTGATACATTAGCACTTGTTATTGTTACATTTTTTAAATCTTCATCTTTTACTTCAGTTAAAAGTAGCATACTTATTTCTTTAACTAGGTCTGAAGAAACTCTTTCGCCTTTTAGTTTCATTATTTCTTCACTTCTTTCATTTCATAAGTTTCAACTATGTCACCTTGTTTTATATCCATATAGTTTTCAAGTGTTAAACCACAGTCAAAACCAGATTTTACTTCTTTTGCTTCATTCTTTTCTCTTTGAAGTGTTGCTACTTTTGTTTCAACAATAACTACGCCATCTCTTATGAGTCTTGCTAAAGAACCTACTTTAATTGTACCATTTGTAACATGTACACCTGCGATGTTTCCTACTTTAGAGAATTTAAATATCTGTCTTATTTCTGCTTCGCCTGTTACTACTTCTTCATATTCTGGATCTAGCATACCTTTCATAGCAGCTTCTATTTCTTCAACAACTTTATAAATTATATTATATAGTCTTATTTCTACATTGTAGTTTTTAGCTGTCTCTTTTACTTCTTTAGATGGTACTACATTGAATCCAATTACTATAGCATTTGATGCACTTGCAAGTACTATATCACTTTCAGATATTGCTCCTACACCACTTCTTACTATAGATACTTTTACTCCATCTACGTTTATTTTTTCTAAAGCATTTTTAACGGCTTCTTCAGATCCTTTTACATCAGTTTTAAGAACTATATTTATTTCTTTAAATCCTTCAGATACACGATTAAATAAATCGTCTAGGCTTATTGCTTTCTTTATGAATTTCTTTTTCTTTTCATTTTCTTTTCTTTTTTCTGCTACTGCTTTTGCTTCTTTTTCTGATTCAAAAGCCATAAATTTATCACCAGCTACTGGTACAGATGATAGTCCTGTTACTTCTACTGGAGTTGCAGGTAATGCTTCAATTAGTTCAACAGAGTTAGAGTTAGTTAATGTTCTAACTTTTCCATATGCTGTTCCAACTACTATAGGGTCTCCTAGTCTTAGTGTACCATTATCAATTAATAGAGTGGCAACTGCACCTTTTGCTTTATCAAGTTTAGCTTCAATTACTGTTCCTACTGCATATCTATTAGGATTAGCTCTTAGATTTTGCATTTCTGCTAAAGCTACTATGTTTTCAAGTAGTAAGCTTACACCTTCACCTGTATGAGCACTTAGCTTAACAAATATAGTGTCTCCACCCCATTCTTCTGGAGTTAGTCCAAGTTCACTCATTTCACTCATTATTTTATCTATGTTTCCAATTCCTTTATCAATTTTATTAATTGCTACTATAATTGGAACACCAGCACTTTTAGCATGATCTATTGCTTCTCTTGTTTGAGGCATTATTCCATCATCAGCAGCAACTATGATAACTA
The DNA here is from genome assembly GCA_016292035.1 of Caryophanales bacterium. Taxonomy (GTDB): domain Bacteria; phylum Bacillota_I; class Bacilli_A; order RF39; family UBA660; genus RUG727. The sequence continues at coordinate 5,326 of JAEEZR010000026.1, read as the reverse complement.
CTATATCAGTTACTTTGGCTCCTCTTGCTCTCATTTCTGTAAATGCAGCGTGTCCTGGAGTATCTATAAATGTAATTAGTTTTCCATTTATTTCAACTTGATATGCACCAATTGCTTGAGTTATTCCTCCTGCTTCACCAGAAACTACGTGAGTATGTCTAATATAGTCTAATAGTGATGTTTTACCATGGTCGACATGTCCCATTATAGTTACGATTGGAGCTCTTTCTTTTAAGTCTTTTTCATCATCAATTATTTCATATTCTTCAAAGTTAGTTATATCTTTTGTTTCACTTCTTTTTAATTCTTTTCCAAACTCAAGTACAACTACTTCTGCATCTTCAAATGATATAGCTGAATTAATATTAAGCATTAATCCCATTTGGAACATTTTTGCAACTAAATTATTATCTGGAACGTTCATAGCGCTTGCTAGTTCTTTAACACTCATTCCTTCAGTATATAGTACAACATTTTCTTCAGTGTTATCATTTGATATTAGTTTTTCTTTATTTTTATATATTTTTTTCTTTTCTTTTAGGTATTCTTCTTGATTGTTTTTATTGTTTTGTTTTTTTAGTTTAACTTTAGATGATGTTTTTTCATCTTTGATATGTTTTTCTTCAATTAGTTCTTCTGCTCTGTCTTCAAAGTCATATTTATCTTCTAATTCTTCACTTAGTAAGTTTTCTTCTGCTGGTTCATTAGATTCCATTTCCATATCAAGCATTACTATAGCATCATCGTCTAAAAAGTCGTCTTCATTTTTAGCATTAATGCCTAACTTTTCACATTTCTTTAGTAATTCTTCAATAGTAATACCAAGTTCATCTGCATATTCTCTTAGAGTCATTTATTGCACCCTCTTTCTTTTCTAGTTTAATTTGTTTATTAATTCATCATATATTGTTTCATCTATAGATACTTCTAAATGTCTTTCTAATATTTTAGTCTTTTTAGCTTTTTCTATGACATTTATATCTTTTTTAAGATATGCTCCTCTTCCGTTTGCTTTAAGAGAGTCATCTACTATTACATTTCCTTCTGGAGTTCTTACTATTCTAAATAAATCTTTCTTTTCTAGTTTTTCTCCAGAAACAATGCATGTTCTTAAAGGTATCTTTTTCATTTTCATAGCTAAGACTCCTTTAGTTTATTTCTTTGTTGATGTCATCTATTGTTTTAATATTAATTTTATATTTAGTTAATTTACTTGCTAATTTAATATTTATACCTTTTTTACCTATAGCTAAGCTAAGATTTTCATTGTCTGCTATTACAAGAGCTTCTTTATTTTTTTCATCTGTAATAGAAACATTTAAGTTTTTAGCAGGAGATAGTGCATTAGCAATATATACTTCTGGATTTTCATCATATAGAACTAAGTCTACTTTTTCTCCATTTAGCGCACTTATTATATTTGCTATTCTTCTTCCTTTTTCACCAATACATGAACCAATAGCGTCTACGTTAGTTACTAGTGAAGAAACTGCTACTTTACTTCTTACTCCAGCTTCTCTTGCAACTCCATGCATTACTAATATGCCATCTGCAAATTCAGGTACTTCTGTTTCAAATAGTCTCTTTACAAATCCATAGTGTTTTCTACTTAGTCTAATAGAAGGTCCTTTGGGAGTTTCTTCAATTTTAGTTATATAAACTTTTACTGAATCACCCATTTTTAGAGTTTCTCCAGGAATTAATTCACTCTTAGGAAGTATTCCTCTTGCTTTTCCTAGATCTACATAATAATTCCTAACATCTTCCATAGCAAGGAAACCTATCATAAGCTCGTCTTCCTTGTCTCTGAATTCATCCATTACTTGGTTCTTTTCAGCTTCTTTTATTTTTTGAAGTACTACTTGTTTTGCTACAGATATTGCAACACGACCGAAATCGTCTGGTGTTACTTCAGTTTCAATAACATCACCTAGTTTGTAGTTTGGATCTATTTCTTGTGCTTCTTCTACTGTATACTGTGCATCTGGGTTTTCAAGTTCATCTTCATTAACAACAGTCATTCTTTTAAATAATCTAATCATTCCATTGTCTGTGTTTATTTCACATCTAATGTCAGCATCTTCTCCAGTGTTCTTTTTATATCCTGCTGCAAAAGCATTAGACATTGCTTCTTTTATTACTTCTGGTTCAATGTTTTTTTCATTTACTAAGTAATCAAATGCTGCTTTAAATTCCTTATTATTCATTTATTTCACCTCTAGAACATATATCTAGTACATATTCCCCTTCTATTAAATTTAATTCATCAACTATTGGATTTATTATTTCACTTGCCTTAGCGCATAAGTCTGTATCTACTGTTCCATCTAGTTTAATAAATAGTGTGTCCACTCCATCTTCTTTTTCAAAAGATATATCATATATCTTTACACCTATTTCGTTTAGAGGTTCTTCTAAACTTTTAATTAACTTTTCTTTCATAATCACAATCCTTTCTAAACCTAAATTAAAGAGTGGACTTTTGGTCCACTCATCAAGTAATTTCATTTTATCAAATTTAAAGTATTATTACAAGAGTTTTAAACTATTCTTCTGAATTTTTTACTGATTTAGTATATTTTTTATATTCAGATTTTATTAAATCATCTTGAATATCCATATTAGCTTCATTTCTCATTTCGATTAATACTTTTTCATAAGAATAATCACTGTTGCTTTGAAGTTTTTCACTTAAAAGTGTTTTAATATCATCTTTTATGTCTTCTTCTTTTGGCATTTCTTTAACATCTTTTTTATAAATTATATGATATCCATAGCTTGTTTTTACAAGTGAAGTACTTGTAGTATTTGCTTCCATTTCAAGAGCTGAGTTAAAGAATGAACTTTCTAGTGATGAACGATAGTTTATTTCAAAACTTTCAGCTATAATATCAGATTTATATTTAGTTTTAGCATCGTTAAATGATAATCCGTTTTTAATATCATCTAAAATTGCTTGTGCTTTTTCTTTAGCTTGTTCATCTGTAACTGTGCTTGTAATTTTTACTAGGATATGTTCTACATCAAAAGGTGCGAATACATTATCTTTGTAGTAAGAAGATACTTCACTATCTTTTATTTGTTTCTTTAAATAGTCAGTGTAGTATCTACTTCTTAAGTAATCTAGTCTTAAATACTCAATGAATTTTTCTTCGCTATAGAAACCATTTTCTTTTAAGAAGTCTTCTTTAGATTTAGAATAATATTGCTCATATTGACTATAATAGTAATCTGCATTACTTTTTATATTCTTTTCATCTTCTTCAGTTATATCATATATTGATTCTAGATATGTTTTATCTACTAAATCAAATATTGCACTTGTGGCATATTTTTCTTTTAAATCATTATATACATCATCTGCAGTTATGTTGTATTTTCCAACTTTAATTGCTACTTCTTCACCACTTTTTAGTTTAGCTACTCTTTTGGGAATAATTATATATGTTGCTAATGAACCTAGTAGTAGTCCGCATACTACAGAAATTACTATTCCTTTATTAATTTTCTTAAAGATACTAGTCTTTTCTTTTACTTCTTTCTTAACTTCTTTTTTTGGTTCTTCTTTTGTTTCTTTCTTAACCACTTTTTTTGGTTCTTCTTTTACTATCTTTTTAACTTCTTTCTTAACTTCTTTTTTAGCTTTTACTGTTTTTTTAGCTTTTTTGTTTTCCATTTTGTTTCCTCCGTTTTTTATTTTACTTTAATTTTTCTTTATTTACAAGATTAGCGTGAATTGTTTTTACAGGTTCGAATGTTAATCTATGATATTTACATGGCCCATATTTATTTAACGCTTCTATATGTGTTTTAGTACCATAGCCTTTATTCTTAGCTAAATTATACATAGGATATTCTTTATCCATTTCAATTAATAATCTGTCTCTATATACTTTTGCTATTATTGAAGCAGCTGCGATAGATATGCTTTTAGCATCTCCCTTAATAATAGAAGTAGCTGGAATATTAATATCTAATTTTACAGCATCTATTAATACATGCTCCGGTTTAGTTTTAAGGCCATTTATAGCCTCTTTCATAGCTTTTTTAGTAGCTTCTAGTATATTTATATTATCTATTTCTTTTTCAGAGCATATACCAATAGAAACATCTACTGCGTCTTTCATTATAATATCATATAGTTTTTCTCTTTTCTTTTCAGTTAATTTTTTGGAGTCATTTATTTCATCGTTTTGATATCCTTTTGGGAGAATAACTGCCGCTGTTACTACTGGACCAATTAATGGTCCTCTTCCTACTTCGTCTACTCCTGCTACTAAGGTTATGCCTTTTTTTAATAATTCGTCTTCATATTCTCTCAAACTAATCTACCTCTAAAAGTATTATATAAAAAAACTTTACTAATTTCTAGTAAAGTTTGATATTAACTTTCCTACCTTAAATACTATATCATCTGATTTATTAATAGCTAGTTGTTTGCCTATTGCTTTAGATCCAACTGTTAGTGAAGAAACAAGTGCAGTTATAATTACTTGATAGACAGAGCTATTATTAAATAGATTAACTACGAGCATTGCTGATAGAGCACCTGATAGTATACCACATATATCGCCTATTACATCGTTACATACGCTTGATACTTTATCTGATTTATTTATTAAATTAATTGCTTCTTTAGCTCCTTTTATTTTTTGGGAAGCTCTTGAATGCATAACTTTAATATCTGAAGATAATACAGCTGTTCCTATTACGTCAAATGCTGTTCCTACTAGTAATACTAATAGCGTTACTAATATTAATACTATATTATTTAATTTTCCTAATAAATTAGCGATTATACTAAATACTAAAGCTAGTATAAACGTTAATAAAAAGACTATTACAGTCCATTTATTTTTCATATTTCACCTTTTTAAATATAATGGTATATTATAAATCAATTTTATGGTTTAGGTCGAGTTGAATTTCTCTATTTCCTACTCTCGGTTACCCTTAAGCGATTTCTCTTTCAAGGAAATAATTAATCGTTACCGGTTTAATTACTCGATTGCCACTTAATCCATACCTTAATACTTATAATACATACACTCTAGAGATTTTCTCTTACACCATTGAGCTATCCTTATTCGCTTTTGCAGTAATAGTTTCACATTAGATCCCCTATTACCACTCACGACAAGAAGTTAAAAATAAACTACATAGAGAAAGGATTTTATTATATGCCGTTATAATATATCCTTAATCCTTAAATCATATATTCACCCTAAGTTGGGCACAAAAAGCAAATACATAAAGTGTATTTTTCTATTGATGGATTTTTAGCCCCATCTTCAGATAGCTGTAGTGACTAGAATAGTGCACCACT
>JAEEZR010000025.1 GCA_016292035.1 Caryophanales bacterium | reverse complement strand
TTTTTTTATATCTTCTTAATCCTATAATTCCACAAGTACTTCCAAATAGTACTATTGCATATATAAGTGTATTTTCACCTGTCTTTGGACATTCTTCATTATCAACAACTACTGCTGGAGTAAGAGGGTCATCTGGTTTTGCCGATATAAATATATGTTTAGCAAGTGAATTATCACTATTTATAGCTACAAATCTATTGCCTGTATCTTTCTTAGTTGATAGTATAGTATTATTTGCATCAACAATTTTAAATGAAGATAAATCTGTTACTGTTGTATAGAATGGAATACTATTTTGATTATTATGATCAGTTTCTGCTTCTAATACACTATTTTCATCTATTTCTAATTCTTTCATGCTAGAATTATCAGTTAAAGTATTACTATCTTTACCAATTTTAACATTAGATGTTTTTAATATTAATTTATCACCTTTTATTTCGTTTATTAAAGCATTAGTACCATCTAATTCAATATTAGCAAGTGTATTTACTTTTCCTAGTACATTAATTTCGGAATCTTTAAATGTTACAGCTTCTACATTTGCTGCTGGATTTATTTCTAATTCATTACATTCTATATAAGCATTGCTTATTTTGTTAGCACCTGAAAGTATTACTTTGGCTGGTACTGTTACATTTAACTCTGGTATATCTGAACCTATTATTACTACATTATTACCTGCTGGTGCATTTAAATATTTTATCTTTGCATTTACTGTATTATCAATAACCATACCATCTAATCCACGTTGATCAAATGTACTTTGAGCATCACTAAAACTAATGTAGTAAGTATCATCTGGATTTCTAAGTGTTATTACTGAATATAAGTATAAATTAAAATAAGTATCGATTGCACTATCTTGATCACTATTATCTGCTGGATCTGATGGTGTTATACCTGGTATATCATGTGTAATATTAACAGCACTTGTTATACCATTATTGACTACATTAACAACAATATCTTTTGCTTCTACTTTTGTAAATGAAACTGCCATCAATAATACAAAAGCAGTGAATAATAATTTAAAACTTTTTTTCATATTCATCCCTCTATTCTATATTTAGTTTATCATTTGTGCCTTTGTTTACGCAATATATAAATGTAAAAAACGTAAAGTAATGTGTAAATCAAAGTAAAATAACTTCTTAACACATAAGTGTTAATATGATATTATTTAATAGAAAGGAAGATTGTATGGAAAATAAAAAAATAAATCAAAGAACTCTTATATCAATAATACTTATAATAATTATTGTTGCAAGTGTAGAAATTGCACTATTCTTTATATTTAATAATAAAGATAAAAATGAAAAAGAAATTAAGGAAGAAAACAATAATACTAATACTAATGTAAAAGAAGATTTTAGCTATACTCCACCATTATATAAAGTATGTGACAGTGATAGTTGTGTACATGTAATGGGAACTATACATTTAGGGGATAGTAATATAAGTAAACTAAGTAAAAAAGCACTTGATGTATATGATAATAGTGATAAATTAGTTGTTGAATTAGATATTACTGAAGAAACTATTGATACAAGTAAATATGAAAATCAAGAAGGAAATACAATAGATGAGATTGCATCAGATGAATTAAAAGAAAAACTTATAGCATTTGGTGAAAAGAATCCATTATTTGCTTATGAAAGTATCAAAGATTACACACCATCATTTGCATCATCATATATCACTACAGTATTATATATGCAAAGTGGTTATATGCAACCAGGTGTTGATGTATTCTTATTAAATCGTGCTCATAAAGATAATAAACCAATTATTTCATTAGAAACTAGTGAAGAACAAGAAAAATTATTATATGGATGGGACTTTTCAGAAAGTTATTTACTTAAACAATTAGAAACTACTATAGATAATTATGAATTAGAAAAAAATGTTTTAAAGGAATTATTTAATTCATATTTAAAAGAAGATATTGAAACATTAAAAGAAGCATTTAAAGAAGATATTGATGCAAATGATACTAATGCTATAGAATATACTAACTATATAAATGCTTTATATACTGAAAGAAATAATAAGATGACAAATAGAGTTAAAGATTTCTTAAGAGATAATGAAAATGTATTGATAGCTGTTGGTTCTGCACATGTTGTTATGGAAGATGGTATTATTGATCAATTAAGTAATGATTATAAAATTGAAAGAATAAAATAAAAGACGATTAAGAATCGTCTTTTTTTATTAGAATTTTTTAAATACTTTATTTAAAAACTTATTAATTAATCTATCTGTAGCTCTATTAGTTATTTTCTTTTCTAGTCTTTTCATAGGATCATTCTTAGCTTGTCTTTCCTTTTCTTTTTGTTGTCTTAGTTTTTCTTTTTCTTCTTCTTTAGCTAGTTTTTCTTGTTCTTTTTTATCAAGTTCAGCTTGTTTTGCTTCTTCCTTTTCTTGATTCTTCTTAGTTATCATTTCATATGCAGAAAGGTTATCATTTGCTTCATCATATTTTCCAAACAATATACTATTATTAATTACTTTGTTTCTAGTAATATCATCTATTGTACCCATTTTACTTTGTGGTGGTAAAATAGTAACTTTTTCTACTACCTCAGGTTCACCCTTCTCATTTTGAAAACTAACTAAAGCTTCACCAACACCTAAAGATAAAATAGCTTCATCTGTTTTAAATTCTTTATTTACTCTAAAAGCATCAGAAGCTGCTTTAACTATTTTTTGATCTGCTGGTGTATAAGCTCTTAAAGTATGTTGTACACGATTACCTAATTGACCAGCAATATCACCCGGTATATCAGTAGGTGCTTGTGATACAAAATATAAACCTATACCACGTGATCTAATTAATTTAACTATTTGAGTTATCTGCTTTAAACGATAAGATGGCATGTTATTAAATAATAAATGTGCCTCATCAAAGAAGAATACAATCTTAGGTTTATCTAAATCTCCAACTTCTGGTAAAGTATTAAATAACTCAGTCAATAACCATAGCATGAAAGAAGAATATAAATCAGGGCTATTAAATAGCTTTCTAGAATCTAATATATTTACTACTCCTCTACCATCATTATTTATACTAATGAAATCTCTAATATCTAAACTAGGTTCACCAAAGAACTTTTCTGCTCCTTGATTTTCCAAAGTCATTAAACTTCTTTGAATACCACCAACACTAGCAGTAGTAATATTTCCATATGTATTAATATAATTTTTTCTATTATCACCTAAATATGCAAGTAAACTTCTTAAATCCTTTAAATCAACTAGAGGTAGGTTTTCATCTTCTGCTACTTTAAAAGCAATATTTAAGATACCTTCTTGAACTTCATTTAGTCCTAACATAATAGATAGAATATTAGGTCCTATACTTGATATCTTAGTTCTAATAGGATGACCACTTTCACCATATACATCCCAGAATCTAACAGGATAATCTTTTACATCAAATGAATCTAGTTTTAGTTTATCTACTCTTTTAGCTATATTCTCATTCATTTCCCCAACTAAACAAGTTCCAGCTATATCCCCTTTAATATCAGATAAAAATACAGGAACACCACAATCACTAAAACTTTCAGCCATCACTTTTAAAGTAATTGTTTTACCACTACCAGACGCTCCAGTAATAATACCATGACGATTAGCCATATTAGGAAGTAAATATATTTCTTTTTCATCATTTTTTCCTACTAATATTTTATTATTTATATACATATTATCACCCTTAATTAAATTATATAATAAAAGAAAAAAGAAATAAACTATTTATTTCTTAATTCACACTTAAATCCATTGTCAATTGAATTAATAT
>JAEEZR010000024.1 GCA_016292035.1 Caryophanales bacterium | reverse complement strand
TAATACTACGTATATTAGGTTTTCACATTCATCAATAACTTGATCTTTATTATCTTTTCGATTATCATGAACTACTTGAACTATTTTGTCATAAAACTCATCATTTTCTTTATCATATAGTGATATATATACCGTACTATCATTACCAGACAAGTTATTTTCATCAGGTCTACCTAATTTACCAGTTATTCCAACACCAAAGTCTGAGCCAGTGAATAAACTAATGTTATATGCCATAGATTCTGCTGTTTCCATACTATAAACTGAATACTTGTTGATAATATAACCATCAACACCCATTTTTTCTTTAAACTCATTAGAATAAGTTACGGCAGAAAACTTTATTACTTTACTAGAATCAGGAATATTAGTAATGGCATTAGCTAATCCTCCACCAGTACATGATTCCATCGTACTTATTGTTTTATTTAATTTAATTAACATTTTTACTACTTCTTCCATAAACACCTCCATTTCATTATATCACAACAAAAAAGAAGAATCTAGTTAGATTCTCCTGTGGAAGTACTTTCAACCTCTACCTTAGGAGTAGCAACTGGACTCTCCTTAGGTGTTTCTGGTGTAGGAACAGGTGTAGGAACAGGTGTAGGTGCAGGTGTTGCTGCTACCTCTGGCACCGTTGTTGGTGCTGGTGTGTTCTCTACTACCGTATTATTATTATTACTATTATTTTCATTGTTTGTTTCAGTACTTGTATTATTAGTAGTATTAGCTGTATCAGCTTTATTCTTTTCATCTAACTTAGCTTGAGCAATTTGATTTGCTTTACTATTAATAACACGTCTTGCAGTAACATATTGCATCATATTAACTGTGTTGATTTTTACCCCAACACCTGGTCTTGATTCATGGATTACTTGTCCTCCACCAATATATATACCAACATGAGTAGGACCACCTTTAGCTCCTTTACCTTTATAAAAGACTAAGTCACCTTTTTGTAAATCCTTTTTAGCTACATATTTACCACGTGATGCTTGTCCACTAACGTTACGTGGTAGACTAACACCAAATTCTCTATATATTAGCATAGTAAATCCAGAACAATCAGCACCTTTTGTTAAACTAGGCGTTCCACTACGATACCTAAGTCCTATAAATTGTTTAGCAAAAGATACAATTGCATCTCCTGTTACTGAACTATAACTAGGTTTAGTATAAGAAGATGATTTATTAACTTCTTTTTTAGTTACTACACTAGTTGTAGCCTTTTTACTAGAACTCTTCTTTGCAGTTGTCTTTTTAGCAACTTTTTTAGTTTCTAGTGCATTTTCTTGTTTACTTATTACTGCTTCTATACTTTCTGTTATAAAAGCAAATTCATTTTCTTCCCCTTCTATATCTGGGAAAATTGCCTCTTCTTGTTGTGTTAATACTGCTTCTACACTTTCTGTTATAAAAGCTAAACTATTTTCCCCTTCCCCATAATGGGAGACCGGCTCCGTATCGCTTGCTGTAAGAGATATCTCATGAGCTTCACCAGTAGTGCTTCCTGTTTTTATTGCTCATTCATTGATTCCAAGGAAGCCTGTACATACGAAAGATAACATTAGATTACTTACGCAAAATAAGTGCATCTTTCTTGTAAATAAATTCATTTCTAACACCTCATTGTACTTAATTTTTTTAAGGACATTGTCTATAATACCAAATTTCAAGATATAAGTCAAATCTGATTGACGTAAAAGCTAGTTTAATAAAAAAAGAACAAGTATTATTTTGTTCTTTTGTTATATTGTTCTTTTAATACTTCTTCGATTCTTTTTGTAAAATCAATTGAAACATTTAACCTATCTCCAGAAATTCTTTTTTCACCAGTAATATCTTCTCTTAACATATTAAGTAGTGAGTTAGAAGATAAATTGTGGTTGTGATTATGAACTAGTGCTTTATATATATCTATATAATCTTCACCAAAAGCTTTAAGTAAATATAACGATACTTCTGCACCAGGAAGGTGATCAAATCTATCATATCTACCTGTTCTTCTTTTTTTAAAATGGTAACTTGGTTCATTTTCCTCAATTTCTTGATAACCAAAGTGTGCATAAAGGAAGTAATCTAATGTCCAAGCAAATAAATATTTAAATACTTTATCATCTTCATTTCTAATGAATAAAACTGGTCCACTTAATTCTATTTGATCAGATCCTTCTCGCCTTAAGTCAACAGCTAACCTTTTCCCAATTGGGTCAGGTCCTTCATCATATAAATTGGAAATTCTATATTCCAAATATACAGGTGCTCCATCTTTTGCTGCTTCTTTAGCTATATTCCAAAGAGTACTATGAGCAACCGTGAAATGATCTATCCATTCACTACAATCTCTTAAAATACTTTCTTTTGTTTCTTGTTTCATTCCATCCCAATCATATTTTGGTTTTTCTAAAGTAATTTCTTTTTTTCTTACAATGATTCTACCATTTTCATTTTTTATTTCAACAGCTTCTGCACCAGGTTCATTAGAAGATTTAATAACTATATTTTCACCATCTTCTAAAAGTATATCTTCTCTCATATTCATCTTTCTCCTATCTTTTCTCGT
>JAEEZR010000023.1 GCA_016292035.1 Caryophanales bacterium | reverse complement strand
GTTCGCCCATTAAAACGGCACGCGAGCTGGGTTCAGAACGTCGTGAGACAGTTCGGTCTCTATCCGTAGTGGGCGTTAGAAAATTGAGGAGAGCTTTCTCTAGTACGAGAGGACCGAGAAGGACGAACCGATGGTGTATCAGTTGTCACGCCAGTGGCAGCGCTGAGTAGCTATGTTCGGATGGGATAACCGCTGAAAGCATCTAAGCGGGAAGCCCTCTTCAAGATGAGTTTTCCCTTTCTTTAAGAAATAAGATCCCATGAAGACTACATGGTTGATAGGCTAGATGTGGAAGAATAGTGATATTTTGAGCTGACTAGTACTAATAGATCGACAAATTAACTTATTTTTAAAATTGATAGTCACATTATCTTGTTTTCAACGAATGATTATGGTATAATACTTTTGTAGGTGACGATGGCAAAGTGGACACACCTGTTCCCATCTCGAACACAGAAGTTAAGCACTTTAACGGCGAAGATAGTGTAAGCGAAAATAGCAAGTTGCCTGCTTTTTTTTTATAAAAAAATATTCACTTTTTATATAAATTATTATATAATTAGTACATGGCGGTATTGGTGAAGTGGTTAACACACCAGATTGTGGCTCTGGCATGCGTGGGTTCAACTCCCACATACCGCCCCATTTTTTTAATCAAATGAATCCTTTGGGATTCTTTTTTTTTGTGTTTTTATATCTATCAATAGTTTTTTTATTTCATATTATATAGTGGGTGATATTTATGTTACTTGTTAATGCTCTTAAGAATGTTTTAATTGTTTCTTTAGCTAGTAGTATTATATCTACTAGTTTAATACAGCGTATTAAAGAAGAAAAATGTACTACTAAATATATTTGTTTTTATAGTTTCTTTATTTCTATAAGCGTTGGTATTCTTTTTAGTTTATGTTTTAGTGATTTAAATATTGTTTACTCACTTTGGGTAGGACTTATTAGTTTTATTGGAGCTGACGGTGTTTATAAGTTATTTGAAGATAAGATATTTATGAGTAATAGTTCTATTAATAATGTTATTAACATTGATAGGGAGGAATCAGATGAACTTTAGATATCCTGTTAATTATATTGCTATTACTACATATTTTGGAAGTGAACATAAAGGCATTGATTTAGGTTGGAGTGATATTTATGGAATGAATCAAAGAGTTTATGCTGCTGCGGATGGAATCATTACCAAAGTAAAGAAAGATGTTAAAGGAAATGATACAAGTTATAGGACTTATGGTAATTTTATTGAGATAGAACACTCTGGTGGATATAAGACATTTTATGCACATTTAAAATATGATTCTATTAAGCTTAATGTAGGTGATAAAGTAGTAATGGGAGAAGAAATAGCTCTTATGGGGGACACTGGATATGCTTTCGGAAACCACTTACATTATGAAATTAGTAAAGATAATAAAGAAATAGATCCTACTCTCTATACTTATGTTTATAGTGATCAGATAGTAACTAATAATCCAGAGGGTAAAGTAGGACTTTTATATTATGAAAAAGATAATTTAGATATAAATGAGCTTAAGAATAAAGTTAAACTTCTTGAGGAAGAGAATAATAGACTTAGAAATGAACTTAATAATTACTTATTTAAGTTTGATGCTTTTGTAACTTCTTTTTATAAAGTAAAACTATATGAAGGGGAAGAAATGATTATAAAAAAGAGAATTATAGATTAATACTATAATTCTCTATTGCTTTAGTTAAAGTTCTATGATTAATTACAAATATTATAGATGGATCATTTTCTTTTACTATAGTTACTTCTTTATCTATACTCATTAGAATACTTATATTTTTAAAGTGTTCTTTTTTTGTTATTTCTAGTTCATAGTTTTTACTTGGTATATTCTTTAAGTAATTAAGTCCTTTATTAAATGTTAGTTCATCTATAGTTATCTTTTTATCTAAGAATAATTCTGGAAGAGATAATACTTTTTCATTTTTAGATATGTATAATATATCTTTTATTTTATTTGTTTTTATTATTGTTTTGAATTCATTACATTTAATATTATAGTAAGAAAGTATTTCTTCTCTTTCTTTTGGTTTTACTTTATTCTTTTTTAGTATTTCTTCTAACTCTGATTTATTTAGTGCATATATTGGTAAATTGTTAATAACATTTACTTTATCTGTTAGAGATAGTTCATAACTTTGTTTATCTTGATTTTCTTTTTTATATATTTTCATTAGAGGAGTAGCTTTTTTAAATAATATTTTTGTTCTTTCTTTATAAAAGTCTACTTCTTCTTTTTTGTTTGTTACATAGAATTTAGCAGTTTGCATATTATTATTAACACTTTCGCCTGATAAAGCTACTGTACCTGCGGTCATGTTTATTTGATTAAATAATTCACTAGCGTGTCTTTTTACATAATATGGATTTATTTGACCAGTCATATAAAGAGGTAACCACGATGTTATTCCTATTATTATTTCTTCATATGGTCTATCTATGTTGTGTACTATGTTAAGGGTTAATCCTTTTTTTAGTATATATGTTAGACCTAGTACAAAGTTATTAGCAAAGTTAGTATCTCTGCTTGCTTCTAGTAAAGACATATTTGAATAGAAATATATGTCTTCTTTTGATTTAGACATTATTACTGCTTTAAGGGCATCTCTTTGAGAAGCTTTGTAACCTTCTAGTCCCATATAGCTTTTTGATTTTGGAAGCTCTATTGGAGTTGTGAATAGTTTTATTTGATCATATTTTATTTCTTTTATATATTTATTTAAATCAAATTTATCTATGGTATTTAATAGTTCATTTATTGAATCAGAATGTTTTGATTCTTTACTAAGTAGATATTCTTTTATCTTTTCAATATAGTTTTCATTCTTTTCTAGTTTATTAGGATTTAGGTTTAGTAAAGAGGCTACTGAAGCTTTGGATACTGGTGTATTAAATCTACTTGATATATATTTACCTACACTTATAGAAAATTCATTTAAGTTATGTGGTTTTCTTACTCCTTTTCTAATTTTAGATAAATAAGAAGAATCAAATCCTATGAATCTAGATATATCTGCTACATTGATTTTTAATTCTGTTATTAACTTATTAAAGTTAGTTTGAAAGTATAGAAAGTCGTCTTCTGAAGATATTATATTAAAGTCTTTTTCTAATTCTTTTTCATCTACACTTATATCTTTTTCTTTACTAATCTCTTTAATAGCATTAACTATCTTATCTATGCTTTCTTTATCTTTAGGGGTTCTAGTCCCATTTTTGTATCTACTTATAACTGTTTCTGATAATCCTGAAGAAGTTGAAATCTCTTTAGATGTACATGATAAAAGAGTCATGTATTTATCTAATATCTCATTAAACTCCATAATATCACCTAGTTTCATTTTAAAATACACTTACCAAAAAGTCAATGACAGTTGTCAAAAAAGTGTTTTTTTATAATTTGTTGTTTGCTATAATACATTTAACGAAAGGGAGGATTTTATGAAAAAAATCGTTAAAAGACTTTTAGGATACGTTTTATTATTTACTATGTTCTTTTATCAATTTAGTCCAGCTTTAATGATGGTTCTTAAAGCTGAAGGTAATGAACCTAGCAATGATATTACTATCCACTTTAATGGGGGCACTGATGGTGTTACTGTTAGTGGACACTCAGTTACTTACACAGTTGGTGAAACTAGTGTAGTTGCTACTTTTGATGAATCAATAGCAATTTCAAATGAAGCTATTGTTGTTGGAAGAAATGATTTAGGTGCTCTTACATTTAGTTTAACTAACTATGATAGTGAAAACATGCTTGTTAGAATAGCAGGCACTAATGACGGATATGGATCTAATTTGACCGTTGAAAATAATGTAGCTTCATTTGCAGGTGTTAATTCTCCTGATGAAATTGATTTGATTATTGAACCAAAACCTCAAAATCAGGGAAATCAAGGAGAAGATCCAAATTCTGGCCCTGTAGATCCAGGTAATGGGGGTCAACAATCTGAAACAATTCATGCTTGGGTTGATGGAGCAACTTATGTTGATCGTTCAAGTGTAACAGCTACCAAAAGAGTTGGTGAGACTGATTATACTATTTTAGTCTCTGTTAGTGGCGCTGATTTTAAAGAGGCAGAAGGATCTGTTTATATTGATGTAAATAGAAGTGAACTTGATAATGTAGAATTTACTCTAGATGGTGATTATGAAGAAAGATTATTTGAAGTATATGGATTTACCTCAAATGATGGAAGTAATTCTATGATTCTTCCAGTTGATGCTAATAGAAAATTTAAATTAGCAGGACAATTAGTTGATGATACACATATAGGTTTAAGAGATAGAACTCCAAATGTTAGATTGAATTTACAAGGAGACGCTTCTGGCGAAATATGTTATAGAATAGGTCAAGTAGAAACTTGTTTAAATTCAGATACATATATTCCTGTTGGAACTGAACTTACTATTTATGCTAAACCTGGAGAAGGCGTAAGCGTTGTTTATGCTGGCCTTCAAGAAAATGATAATACTGGAATGCATAATATTAATGCTGATACTGCTACATTAACTAGTGGGTATGCTTATACTATTAAAGCTAATACTGAGTTAATCTTTAGTGCAGACTTTAGAGGACAAGGTGGTAATCCAGGTCCTAATAATGGAGAAATGGTAGTATCTTTTGACGGAGCTACTTATGTAGATTCTACACATATTACTATTTTAAAAGCTAACACTAATGAATCTTATACACTTACTCTAAGTGGTGGGGAGTTTGTAGTAGATGGAGAAGGTAACGAAGCTCAAGTTAACATTCATGTTGGTGAAGGTGAACTTGATGGAATTACATTAACATTTGATAATACTTTCGATCCTAGTCAAATTGATATTATTATGGATGGAAATAGATATCAAGCTGATAATAATAGAAGTATTAAGTTATTTAGTAGAGATGGTGGATACCATTTCGGAATAGAAGAACACGTTAATGGGCCTCAATCATGTAGTGGTCCTAACTGCGTAGATACTACAGTTAATTATTACTTTAATGGTGAAGTTGCTGATGTTGTTATTAATAACTCAATGGTAATTTCTGGAGAAAATCATGCTCAACCTGAAGAAGTAAGGGATGGACAAGGTAATATTACTAAATATTATATTCAAGCTAATGAAAGAGTTGAAGATAGTGATGAAACTGTTAGCTTAACTGTTTCTACATTATTTATTAATTACTTTACTAAACTTGAAGTTAACGGAGTAGATTATTCAAATAGTCTTCCTAAAACTAAACAAGCTTTATTTGATGCATTCTTTATGCAAAGAACTAATGTTAATTTAGAAGTTGCTAAGAGTGATACTGGTTATACTATTTATACTGAAACAGTAGAAGCTACTGCTGATACTACTGCTGTAGGTAACTTCTTATGGACAACTAATCCAGATGAAAAATATCAAAGAGAATGTGTTATGGGGGATGGAGAACACTGTGATGAGTGGAGATACTTTACTGATAATGAAGGTAATAAAATAGTTAATGATGACTATGTTGATCATGCTACTTTAGAAATTCTTAGTGTTACATATAATGGCGTAACTAAGACTAAGGGTGAAGCTGGAACTGGATTTGATTTTAATACAAGTAATAATCAACAAGGTGCTACTTTACCAGTTGGTTCGATTATTACTGTTAGAATAACTCCTGATTATGGATATCAACTTACTGAGTTTACTATTAATGGCGGTGCATTTACTGCTACTAATGAAGTTGGTGTTTATACATTTGAAATTAAACCTGGTAACTTCCATTTAGGAGCTCATGTTACTAAGGTTGAAGATGAAGTAAAAGCTGAAAGCTCTAAAGTAAGTGAAGGAGCTATCACACTTAACAATAACTTAAGTGAAGGTAGTGCACAACTTACTGTTAATGATGCTAATATAGATTCAAATAAGATTAAAGGATTTGAAAATGCTGCTAAGGGTTATGAAGTTAAAAATGTTCTTGATATTGATTTATATCAAGTAGTTTACAAAGGAACAGATAACTCTAATGATGTTTGGTCTACTAAGATTAGTGAACTAAATAATAAAGCAACTATTTCAATTAAACTTGAAGAAGGCGTTAATGCTGAAGATATAGTTATAGTTCATAATATTCATGATGGAGAAACTTTTGAAATAATTCCAATTGATTCTTATGATCCTAAAACTAGAACAATTACATTTAAGACTAATAGTTTTTCTAACTTTGCTATAGCTACTAAAGGGGAAGATAATACACCAGTTACTGTTACTTATACAGTAGTATTTGATAATGAAGGTCTTCTTAGTGAAGTAGAAGTAAAAGAAGGTAAAACTGTTAAAGAACCTGCTGAACCAGTAAAAGACGGATTTGTATTTGTTGGTTGGCATGATTCTAAAGGAAATAAATTTGATTTCTCTACACCAATTAGAGATGATATTCAATTATTAGCTGTCTTTGATAAAGCATTTAGTCTAGCTCCTCAAGAGAGTAATAACTCTAATGATAAAGCTGCAGCTGAAGCTACTAATGAAGTAATTGTATGTATTCAAAAAGGTGAAGTTTCTGAGGAAGTAATTAATGAACTTGATCCAAATTTAGCTAGTGCTTTAGAAGATGCTAGAGAAAATAATAAAGCAATTACAGTTGATTTAACAACTGATACAGTTGATGAAGATCAAATAGATGAAGAGACTCTAGAAAAGATTAATGAAGCTGTTAAAGAAGATGAAGTAGTTCTTGGATTCTTTGAAATTGATTTAAATGTACTTGTTGATGGACAAGAAGTTGGTAAATTAACAAGACTAGAGAATCCTATTAAGATTACTGTAGATGCTAGTGATATGATTAAGGATCTACCTAAGACAAATGATGGATATACTAGAACTTATGTAGTTATAAGACTTCACAATGGTGAAACTGATATTATACCTGCTACATTAAATGCTGATGGTACAGTTGATTTTGTTACTGATAGATTCTCTACTTATACACTTGCTTATGTAGATATTAAGAACCCTAAAACAGGAGATTCAATTGTTTACTTTATAGTAATGCTTGGAGTATCTTTATTAGGACTTATTAGTACACTTCTATATAAGAAATGTAGTATTAAGATTGAAAAGTAAATAATAAAACTCCCCTAGTGGGAGTTTTTTGTATATAAGTGTAAAGTTTATAATTTAGATGAGAAAATTGCATGTAATTCCTGGTATAATTAGAGTGTTAAAGTATACCTAGAAAGGAGCATATTATGAAAAAGATTAGTTTAATTATATTTTCATTTGTTTTGTCTTTTGCTTTTAGTATGCACCTTTATGCAATAGAAGGGTATACTATTGATTCTGGTATTAATGTTAGAAGTGAAGCTAATGTTAATAGCACTGTTATAGATACTATAGTTCATATTCATACTACTTTAGATGTGGTTGAGAATAAACTTTATAATGTAGGTGATAGTAACTGTTCTAGTGGATGGTATAAGATTAATTATAAAGGTTCTGTTAGATATATATGTGGCCTTTATGTTTCTATTGGTAAGACTCCAGGTACTGGTGGTAGTGGAGAAGTAATTATTAATACTGAAGAATATGAAGCTAGAATTGGCGCTGTTAGTGTTTATGTTAGAAAAGAACCAAGCTATAATGCTGATGGAGTAGTTTTACTTCCTGGAACTAATATTACAGTTTTAAAAGAAGGTATTAAAGAAATTGGTACTAGTAAGTGCCCTGGTACATTTGATTATATAAGATACTATGATAATAAAAATGGTTATGTGTGTTCTACTTATGTTAATAAGAAAGAAAATATAATTGCTAGTGATAGTGAGTATGAAGCATTTTTAAAGACTAAAGGTTTTCCTGATACATATATTCCATATTTGGTATATCTACATAAAAAACATCCTACATGGACATTTAATGCTATTAATACTAATTTATATTGGGAAAATGTTATTAATGGTGAAGAAAATAAACAATTAATTCAGACTAATGTTGCTTCTTATGTTAAGAATTTTAATGCAATTGAAGGTAATGATTGGTTTCATAGTACCAATGCAGTTAATGCTTTCTATCTTGATCCTAGAAACTTCTTAACTGAAAGATTTATATTTATGTTTGAAAATTTAGGTTATATATATGATAAAGAAGAAACTACTTCTACTGAAACTAATAATAGTGAAGGAGAAGAGGCCACTCTTAATTTAACAAAGAGTGGTGCTAATAAAGATAGTGCACAAACTATAAAATATTATAATGCTATTGCTTCCTTGTTTGGTAATAGTCATTTGGGTACTGAAGAGTATATATATGATTATATTGATGCTGGATTTAAGTACAAGGTTAGTCCAACACACTTAGCAAGTAGAAGCGTTATTGAAGGAATGCTTGATGCTAATTATTCTGCAGTAAGTGGTAAAGAGACTAGAACTTATGATGGACATTCTCTAAAGGGTTACTATAATTTATTTAATATAGGTTCATTTAATGATAATTATACTAATGGTTCACCTGTTTTAAGAGGACTTGCTTATGCTTGTGGACCTGCTTGTACATTCAATAATACACATGGAAGACCTTGGGATTCAATAGAAAAAGCAATCTATGGTGGAGCTGAGTATATAGCTTCTGGCTATATAGCAGCTGGACAAAACACACTTTATTTTGAAAAGTTTAATACTTCTCCTACTAGTGATGTTGATCCTTATACAAATCAATATCAGACTAACGTACTTGCTCCTTGCCAAGAAGGAGAAAAGAACTATGAATCATATGTAGATAATAACTTACTTGAAGAAGAGTATATCTTCGATATTCCAATTTATTTAAATATGCCTGATATAGTTTCTCTTCCATCTGTTGCTAGCACTATTAATACATTAAGTGCTATTAAGATTGATGGAAAAGTTATTAGTGGTTTTGATAAAGATATTTTAACTTATAGTATTAAAGTTAATAATACATTAAATACTATTAATGTTAGCGCTACTAAAGACGATGTTAAGTCTAAAGTTAGTGGTGAAGGTGTTATTACTTTAAGTGAAGAAGTTACTACTTTCTCATTAGAGGTTACTAGTGAAAGTGGAGTTAAGAGAACATATACTATTACTGTTACTAAGGTGGAAGACGCTACTAGCGTTGATGATATTCTTGCTAATTTATCATTTAAGAATGATAGTGAAGTATTATTTAACATTAAGCCTAATATGACAGTAGCTGATATGGAAGCTACTATTAAGAATCAAAACGAGAATGCTTCTATAAGTGTTAAGACTTCTGATAATAAAGGTGTTGAATCTAAAGAAAAACTAAGAACTGGATATATAATTCAAATTGTAACTATAAGTGGTGATACTAAAGAGTTTACTATTAGTATTATGGGAGATACTTCAGGTGATGGAGTTATTACTATATTAGATTTATTAAAAGTTCAAAAACATATTTTAAATTCTAGTAAACTTTCTGGAGCTTATTTAAAAGCTGCTGATACTAATGGTGATGGAATTGTTACTATATTAGATTTATTAAGAATTCAAAAAGTTATTAAGAATGAATTAGCATTCTAAGGAGGAAAATATGAAAGGAATAAAAAGGATTTTATTATTAACAACACTTTTAATTAGTGCATTTGTTTTTACAAAGGAGTTAGATGCCGCTAGTGGATACATTCAAGTGTATTCAAGTAGAAACTCACTTGTAGTTGGTGGAACTTTCACTGTAGATGTTACTATTTCTTCTAGTGCACCTCTAGGTTCTTGGGAATACACTATTAGTTATGATAGTTCAAAACTAAGATTAACTAGTGGGCAAGCTTCAGTAGTAGATTATGGTGACGGCTCTATTAAGAGTAAGACATATTCTTATACTTTTAAAGCTATAGCTTCTGGTGCTAGTACAGTTACTGTTAAATCTTATAATGCTTATGCATGGGATGAGAGTAAAATGAGCTTATCTTGTGGTAGTGAAAGAATAAGTGCTATTACACAAGCTGAGTTAGAAGCTAGTTACTCAAAGAATAATAATTTAAAGAATATTACTGTATCAGCAGGAAGTTTATCTCCAGCATTTTCTTCATCAGTTCTTAACTATACTGTTAATGTAGGTTCTAATGTTGAAAAGATTACTATTAATGCTGAAAAGGAAGACAGATATGCTACAGTAACTGGTGGTGGAGAACATTCTCTTAGTGAAGGGGATAACAAGTTTGATATTAAGGTTACTGCAGAAAATGGTAGTGTTAAAACATATACAGTTACTGTTAAAGTAGAGGACAAGAACCCTGTTACTAAAGAATTAGATGGTAAAACATATACTGTTATTAAGAGAGCTTCATCTATAAAAGTTCCTGAGACATATTCTTTAACAGTTATAAAAATAAATGATATAGAAGTTCCTTCTTTATATAGTGAAGTTACTAATATGACACTTCTTGCTATGAAGGATTCTGAAGGAAAAGACTACTTATTTGTTTATGATAAGAGTAGTGATACTATTTCTAATTATAATGAAGTTAAAAGTGATAGTGCTAGATTTTATATTACCAAGTGTGATAAGGTACTAGAAGGTTACAAAGAAACTATGACTACAATAGGAGAATATACTGTTCCTGTTTATACTTCAAGTAAATATAATAGTACTTTGGTATGCGCTCTTAATATAGAGACTAATACTAGTGATATATATTTTTATGACAAAGATAATAACTTCTTTAGTAAGTATAATGATTCTTATGATAAAGTAATAAATGATCTTAATAAGACTAATAAGAACTTCTTATATATTATTATAGGCGTTGGCGGTGAAGCTCTTCTTATGACTATTATTTTAATAGTAGTACTTATTAAAAAGAATAAACTTAAGAAGAAAGTAATTGCTATAGAAAGTGCTATTAGTGAGAAAAAAGATAAAAGAAAAAAGAAGGAAGAAGTAGTAGAAGAAAATTAAAAATACTTCTTCCTTTTCTTTACTTTAGTAGTGAAAATTAGTATAATAAACTTTAGGAGAATAAAAAATGGAGAAGTTGAAAATTTACAAAATATTTGGAATTATTATTAGTGTTTTATCTACTTTATGTGTAGGTGCTGCAATATACTTTGTGTATCTTCTACATAAGATAGAAACATTTTATAGAATTATGGGAAGTGTACTATTAGTATTATTTTTAATAGTAATAGTTTATTCAATTATAGAGAGTATTATATCTAGAAGAAAAGCTAAGTTCTTTGTATCAATTAGCTTTGGTATTGTTCTTTCTTTAGTAGCTGCTGCTACTGCAACTGTTATTGGTGTTGTTTATAGTAAACTTGATAGAATGAGTAATACTAGTGATGAAATCATTTATAAGACTGTACTTCTTTCTTTAGAAGATAAAGGTGCTATTAATGAAATTAGTGGTTTAAAGATAGGTATTGTTGATAATGAAGAAGATTATGTTCAAAATGTTCTTCCTTTGGAAGTTATAGAGAAGAATGAACTATCTAAAAATAATACTATTTCTAAGATAAGTGACGCTATTACTTTAATGAATATGTTCTTAAATAAAGAATTAGATGCTATTTTTATTAGCCCTAATTATAAAGAGATGTTTAAGAAGATAGATGGATATGATGAGAATACTTCTTTTGTTGAAATAACTACTTATTCTAAAAAGTATGAAAAGAAAGAAATATTAGATGAGGATGAAATAGTAGAAGCAAGTGAGATTACTAAGCCATTTACTATACTTCTTTTAGGAGTAGACTCTGATGACGAGATAATGGACCCTAATGCATCATTTAATGGTGATACTATTATGGTTATTGCTGTTGATCCTGCTACACTTCATGTTACTATGTTCAGTATCCCAAGAGATACTTATGTTACCATGGGATGCGGTGGAAATATTACTAAGATAAATGCTGCAACATGGGGCGGAACATATTGCATGGTTAAGACTGTTGAAAAGTTAACAGGTATTAAGATGGACTATTATGTTAATATTAACTTCAAGGGTGTTGTTGATTTAGTTAATGCTCTTGGTGGTGTTACAATAGATGTTCCTATGGACTTTTGTGAGACTGATTCTCATAGATGGGGAGGCGTTTCTCAGATATGTTTAACTAAGGGTGTTAAACATTTAAATGGAGAACAAGCTTTAGCTGTTGCAAGACATAGAAAAACTCTTCCTACAGGAGATTTCCAAAGAGGACAAAATCAACAAGTTGTTGTTGAAGGAATGTTTAATAGCTTAAAGAATATTAAGAGTGTAACTGACTTCTATAATGTACTTGATACTGTTAGTAAGAATATAGAAACTAACATGTCTACTAATGAAATGTTATCTTTATATAATTTCATGAAGGAAATACTAGTTAAGAGTGGTGATGTTAAACCTAATATTACTAAAACTTATTTAACTGGGTATAGTTTAATGGATTGGACAGGTTATTATGATACTTATACATTCCAATATTATAGACATAGTTTAAATTCTATTGTTAATGCTCTTAAAGTTAATTTAGGACAAGCTACAAAAGCTGAGATTAAAAAGATTAACTTTAGTATTAATACTCCTTATGAAAGAGAAATTGTTGGTTATGATTTTACACCTGAACCTTATAAAGTTCAGATGAAAGACTTACAAGATTTAAAACTTGAAGTTGCTAAGAGCTGGGCTGAAAGTGTAGGACTTGTTGTTACAGTTAAATATAATGATTGTCCTTGCAAACCTTTCTATCATAACGGATATGTTCTTCATCAAAGTATTCATAAAGGAACTTTACTTGAAAGAGTATCTAATAGATTAACTTTAGAGGTTGCTAGACTAGATGACGAAGCATGTGCTTTAGAGCTTGCTAATCAAAATAATAGTAGTAGTACTGATCCGGGTGACAGTAATACTGATAATACTGATAATAATCAGACTACTATTCCAGATAACAATACTACTCCTGAAAATTCAGGGACTTCTAATGGAGGCAGCGAAACTCCTGATACAGATAATAACGATAATAATAACTCTGGTAATGAAAATAATACCGATGGAAATAACTAAGGCCTAAAGAGGCCTTTTTTCTTGACTGAAAGAGTAAATGATACTAAAATTATATTTGATGGATAACTATCATCAAAGGAGATATTATGAACTTATTAAAGATTAATTTTTATGTAAATACTTATAACGTTTTCTTGATTGTTTTAGTAACATTTGTAGCGTCATTTTTATTTACTATTTTAGCTAAGAAAGTGGCTAATTATATAGGAGCTATGGATATTCCTAATGCTAGAAGTGCACATACTAAACCTACACCTTTATTAGGTGGTCTTGCTATTTTCCTATCATTTCTTTTAGGATATATATTATTTGCTCCTGAAAGTACTTTAATGCTTTCAATTCTTATATCATCATTTTTAATACTACTTCTTGGTATATTTGATGATTTAAAACCAATTAAAGCTAGAAAGAAGTTTATTATACATTTTATAATAGCAGCAATTATAGTTTTCTATGGAGGACTTAAGCTTGAAACTATTGATATATTTGGATGGGTTATTAACTTTGGCGTACTTTCTCCATATGTTACTATGCTTTTAATAGTAAGTACTATTAACGCTATTAATCTTATAGATGGTCTTGATGGATTATGTGCAGGTATTTCTAGTATTTATTTCTTAACTATAGGCGTTATTGCTTTAATTCTCAATAAACTAAGTGGATTAGATATTGTTTTATCATTTATTATGCTAGGAGCTACTTTAGGATTCTTAGCACATAATTTCCCACCCGCAACTATATTTATGGGAGATACTGGTAGTACATTTATTGGACTTATGATAAGTGTTATTATGCTTTTAGGATTTAAAGCAGTTACTCTTTCTTCATTAGTAGTACCACTTGTACTTTTACTTCTTCCAATTATGGATACATTATTTGCTATTATTAGAAGAACAGTTAATAAAAAACCTATTGGTGAAGCTGATAAGGAACATATTCATCATCAACTTTTAAAGAGATTTTCTACAAAGAAAACTATTCTTGTTATATATGCAGTAGATATTGTATTTAGCGTTGTTAGTATTTTATACGCTATTGGACAAAAGAAAGAGTTAATATTCTTCTATATATTCTTATTATTTATACTTTTATTCTTAGTATTTAAAACTAATGTTATTTTTGCTAAGAAAGATATTAAAGAAAATAAAAAAGCACTATCTAAATAATGATAGTGCTTTCTATTGGTTTATGATCTGATTGAGTAGTATCTATTGCTTTAAAGTCTAGTATTTTTGCATCTTTTGATACTAATATATAATCTAGTCTTTTTTTAGGATTATCTGATGGGTATGTTAAGAATACTTCTCTTGCCATTGTATCTGTATCTATTAGATATTCTTTTATTTTGCTTATTAGTTCTTCTTCTGGTGTCATATTTAAGTCACCTATTAGTATACATTTTTTATCTTCTATATTCTTAATAGTTGCTTTTGTGGCATTTATTTGCTCTCTTTTATTAAGTCCAAAGTGAGTAGATAATACTGTTACTCCTTTTATATTTGCTCTTATAATACATCTTCTTTGATAGAATCTTTTTCCTAGTCTAATAAGAGGATACTTTATTTTTACTATTTGAGGATTTTCTATTGGATATTTAGATAAAAGAGCATTTCCATATTCAATACCTTTTATTTTTGTAGCTTTTCCAAAAAAATAATTATAGCCTAGTTTATCTGCAATTATTTTAGCTTGGTTTTCTCCATTATTATATCCTTGTCCATAAACCTCATTTAATGATAATACATCTGGATTTATTTCTTTTATGACTTTTATTAGTCCATCATAGTCTATTTCATTAGTTATATAGTTCTTAGCGTGAAGTATATTATAATTCATTACTTTTAATTTCATAGTTTCACCTATTATATAATATCATAATTTTCTTTAATTTTTAATGATATTTGATATAATTAAGTTAGGTGATTTCATGAAAGTTAATATATTAATGCCTACATATAATGATGCTGATAGTATTTGTGAGACTTTAGATTCAGTCAAAAATCAAACATATACTAACTATCATTTAACTATAGTTATTGATGGAAGTTCTGATAATACTATAGAGGTATTAAAAAAATATATAGAAGATAATAATATGGCTGATAAGATTAGTTATATTTATCAGGAGAATAAAGATCAATTAAATGCTCTTAAGAATGGTTTTAGTAAGTTAAAAGATAAAAATGGTTTAATTTATATACTTCATTCGGATGATTTATTTAATAATGAAAATGTTCTTAAAGATGCAGTTAACTATTTTGAAAATAATAAAGATGTAGACGCTATTATGGCGGATTTAAATATTATTAATGGTGAATCTACTTTAGTAGGTGTTCAAAAGGTTAGAAAGTATAAGAAGAGTGAAAGATTAATAGCTCTTCAAGGTTTATGGCTTGGTAGAAATTTACTAGTTGATTTTGCTTTTTGGAAATATGAAGTATTTGCTAAATATGTTTTTAATAATTATTTAACTTGGAATACTCCTGCTTGGCTTAATTTAGATTGTGAGTTATTAAATATTAAAAAAGTAGATTTTCCTTTTATTAAATATAGAGTATTTGAAGAAAACTATATAAATAGTGAAATAGGCGTTATTAATGTTTTAAATGGTGAACTTAGAACTGAGCTTAATATTTTATATAGATATAATATTCCTATGTTTAAAGTGCAGTATTTTTTATTTAGAGCATTTAATAAATTAAAGCTTCCTTATAGAGTTATTTATTCTAAAAAAGAACAAAGAAATATATATAAAGTAATTAAATTTTTAATTAATAAAAGAATTAAGGATGAAGATATAAGTAAATATCCATATTATGAATCTATTTTAAATTTCTTTAAGAATTATAATACTAATGAAGTAGTAAATCTTTATAATGTTAATGAAAAAGAAGTTTATTTAGGAAGTGATATGCGTAGCTTTAATAAGAAGATGCTTAAAGGAGAACTTTCTAATTTCTATTATGATTTATTTAATAAGATGAATGATGGATTTAGTACTGTTCAAACTGATAAAGATAGTTATCCTAATGTAGTTAATATACTTAAGTTTATGGGTGTTTATGACTACGTTAAAATACATGTTGATTAAAAGCCTTTTGGCTTTTTTTCTTGGTAATATTTTGTTATAATGTTTATACATAGGTGATAATATGAGGACTAAGAATTCTCTTAAAAATATAATTTCAGTAGTTGTTTTTAATCTAATTATTGGAATACTTGGTTTTATTAAAGTTAAAGTTTTTGTAGGAGGACTTACTGACGATATTTACTCTGTACATCAACTTTTTTATCAGATATTTGGCTATTTAACTATAGCAGATATTGGGTTTGGACTTGTACTTAATAAAAACTTTTATGAAGCTTTTGCTAAAGATGATAAGAAAATAATTAATAAAATTTATTCTACTAGTAGGAAGTTTTATAATATCATTGGTATATTTATGATGGCTTGTGCTTTAGTTATAAGTTTCTTTGTTAGTTATTTAACTAAAGCTAATATAGATAATTCATATTTACAATTGATATTTATTATATTTATTTTTAGAAATGTACTTGATTATTTTTTTGTTGCACCTAGATTTGTTATGGATGCTGATCAAAAGAATTATAAGATTAACTATTTACTTAAGAGCGCTAAGATACTTGAAATAGTTAGTGAAATAGTACTTGTTTTATTAAAAGTTAATTATGTATTTATTTTAATTCCTGGTATATTTATTACTTTATTTTTTGATTTATATATTAATAGAAAAGTGTATAGAGAATATCCATTCCTTCATAATGATAAGTCATTTGATAAAGAGTATTTAAATGGCACTAAAGATTTAATAAGTCTTAAGTTAACAGGTCTTGCTAATTCTAATACTGATATTATTTTATTAAGTGCTTTTGTTAATCCTATTAGTGTTATTATTTATACATCTTATTCTTATATTACTAAGTTTGTATCTGATACTATATTTGTAGCTGCTAGCGCTATTACTCCTAGTTTTGCTAACGTTTTGAATAAAGAAGGAGAAGAAAAAGCTTATAGTGTATTTAAAGAAATAAATATTTTCTTCTTATTTATTGCATCTTTTTCATTTATTATGCTTTATACATTTTTAAATAATCTTATTATTCTATGGATAGGTAGAGAATATTTAGCTAGTAATTTAGCTGCCATACTATTTTGTTTAATATGTTTTTATAATATTGCTAATAGAAGTTTTGTTATTACTATTAACAGTAAGGGATTATTTAAAGAGACTAAAGCTATAATGATGGTGGAAGCTATTTTAAATATAATTTTATCACTTTTATTAATTAAGAAATTATCTTTAGTAGGAGTTCTTTTAGGTACTGTTGTTGCTAGTTATACTACTACATTTATTTATGAAGCATTTTATCTTCATAGAAAGGTATTTAACAAGAATATACTTAAATACTTTATAACATATTTTAGTGTGCTTGCTTTATCTTTTGGATGTATATACGCTCTTAGTTTATATAATTTTCCTATTTATAATGTTATTAGTTTTATAGGATGTGTGTTAATAATTTCAGTAGTAGTTGCTTTGTTCTTATTTATATGCTTATTTATTATGTTTAAAGAGTTTAGAGATTTAGTAGATAGGGGATTATTGCTTTTAAAAGGGAGGAAAAAATGAAAAAGATTAAAGATTATATATTAGATAAAGATTTAATTCTTAAATTAATGTTTATTCTTATAATTATTAATCCTATATTAGATTTTTATTGGTTATTTTTACCTAAGGTTATAGATGTTCTTCATTTTTCACCTTCAACTATTATTAGAACAATTATGGTTGCTTTAATAGCTTTAATGTTTTTATTAACTATTAAGAAGGGAAAATTAACTAAATGGTATTTTGTTTATTTTGGATTAATAGTTGCTTATGCACTGGCACATCATTTTAACGCTATTGATTTTACTGCTTTTTATCCTGAAAGACTTAATTATAGTACTATTAATGAACTATTTTATGTTATTAGAATGAGCATGCCTATGTGTTTAATAATAGTTTTATCTAACTATAAGGTAAGTGATGATAAAACTAATAAAGTACTTGCTATTACTACTTTAATAGTTTGCGCTACTATAGTGTTTACTAATTTATTTAAGATTTCTAAAGCAAGTTATACAGATGAGTTTATTTATGACAATGTTATTTGTTGGCTTAAGAGTGGACACTGTGGACTAAGTTTTAGACAACTTGCTTCTAGGGGATTATTTCAAAGTGCCAATTCGATAAGTGCTCTTTTATTAATGCTTCTTCCTATTAATATTTATTATTTTATAAAGAAGAGTAATTTAGTAAATTCACTTACTATTTTATTTAGTTTATTAGCTATGTATTTACTAGGTACTAAAGTAGGAACATATGGTTTCTTGCTTGCTTGTATTATTTCAGTAATTATATATTTAGTTTTTGTTATTATTTATAAGAGTATTAAGTTTAAAGGATATACATTTTTCTATTTATTAGGATTAATTGGCTTATTTGTTCTTATTCTTCCTTATAGTACTATGTATATGAGAATGCAAGTAGATAAGGATTTAAAAGATGACAGGGCTTATTTAGAGGAGATTAATAGGCAAGCCTTAGAAGAAATGGATAACAATATTAAATCTTTTGTAAAAGAAAATTATCCAGATAAATATAATGAGAATTATACTTATATTGATAATATGAATATTATGAGTTTTAATGAAAAAGCAGATTTATTAGTTCCTTTTTTACTAGAGAATTATAATAATTTTAGTATTAATGATGAATTTATAGTTTTCCATTATCCGTATTGGGTAGATCCTGAAATGTGGTATAAAGTATTTCATGAAGACTATATGAATAGAGTTAATAATAGATTTTTAGAGACTACTTTCTTAAAGAGAGTTAAGGAAGTTAATAATAAGAAAAGTGATGAATTTTTAGGTATTACTTATGTAAGACAAGGTAAAATATTTACTTTGGAAAGAGACTTTGTTTCTCACTATTATACACTTGGATATATAGGAGTACTTCTTCTATTAATGCCTTATGTTTTTGTTATAATCGCCAGTGCTGCTCATGAGCTAATGCATATTAAGAAAGTAAATCCTAAAGTAGTATATTTCTTACTTGGAATTGGACTTTGTGTATGTGCAGGTTTCTATTCGGGTAATGTA
The DNA here is from genome assembly GCA_016292035.1 of Caryophanales bacterium. Classification (GTDB taxonomy): domain Bacteria; phylum Bacillota_I; class Bacilli_A; order RF39; family UBA660; genus RUG727. Next base: position 12,894 of record JAEEZR010000023.1, on the reverse strand, counting down.
CTAGATTCATTAATGGTATCACTAATACTTGCATATTTGTGTGCAGTAGTGTTAAATGAAAGTTTTGGAGGAAAATATGGAGAATAAAATACCTAAGAAAATCCATTATGTTTGGGTTGGAGGAAATGAAAAATCAAGTGATATAAAAAGATGTATGGCTTCTTGGAAAGGTAAAGTAGATGGCTACGAAGTTATAGAGTGGAATGAGAGTAATTTTGATATAAATGCCCATCCATTTTGTAAGGCAGCATATGAAGCTAAAAAATGGGCCTATGTTAGTGATTATATAAGAGCTTATGTTCTTTATAATGAAGGTGGAATATATTTAGATACTGATATTATTCTTCTTGATAACTTTGATAAGTTTTTAAATAATCGCGCTTTTGTTGGATTTGAAAATGATACTCATCCTTTTACTGCTGCTTTTGGAGCAGAAAAGCATCATCCACTTCTTAAGAAGATGCTTGATTATTATGATAATTTAGATTCATATAATTTTGATTTTAAGAGTAATAATACTATTTCAGTCAGTGAAATCTTAATTAATGATTTTGGTTGCAAAGTGGGTGGAGAAGAGCAAATTCTTAAAGAAGATATTAAAGTATATAGAGATACAGTTCTTTGTAATCCTTCTAAAGAATCAGTAGCTATTCATATATTTACTGGCACTTGGCTTGTTAATAAAAAAAGTCTTAAATATAAAATAACTAAGTTCTTTAAGCTTAGATTAACTACTAGAAGAAGAGCTGGTCTTTATCAAAAATTAATAAGAGGAAGATAGGATTATCTTCTTTTTATTTTATTATCTATATGTTATAATTATTTAGGAAGATGATTAATTCATGGAGGTTTTATATGATTAAAGTATTAAGCATTTTTGGAACAAGACCTGAAGCTATTAAAATGGCTCCTCTTGTTAAAGAACTTGAAAGAAGAAGCGAAATAGAAAGCGTTGTATGTGTTACTGCTCAGCATAGAGAAATGCTTGATCAAGTATTAGAAGTATTTGATATTAAGCCTGATTACGATCTTAATATCATGAAACCTGGACAAACTCTATCTGAAATTACTTCAAGAGTATTAAGCGGACTAGAGTATGTTATTAAGGATGTTCAACCTGATATAGTACTTGTTCATGGAGATACTACTACATCATTTGCTGGAGCTTTAGCTGCATTTTACGCTCAAACAGCTGTAGGGCATGTTGAAGCTGGTCTTAGAACTTATGATAAATATAGTCCTTGGCCTGAAGAAATGAATAGACAAATGGTAGATTGCATGTGTGATATGTATTTTGCTCCTACTGAACTTAGTAAGGAAAATTTACTTTCTGAAGGAAAAGATGAAGATAAAATATATGTAACAGGTAATACTGCTATAGACGCTATGAACACTACTATTTCACACGATTATAGTCATGAAGCATTTAATTTTTTAGATGATAATGATAAATTAATTTTATTAACAGCACATAGAAGAGAAAATTTAGGAGAGAATATGAGAAATATTTTCACTGCTGTTAGAAGAATAATGGATAATACAACTAATTATAAAGTTATTTATCCTATACATTTAAATCCTAAAATTAGAGAAATTGCTAATGAAATATTTGAAGGTTGTAGAAAAGTTAAAATAATTGAACCACTTGATGTATTTGATTTCCATAACTTTGAAGAAAAAGCATATCTAATTATGACTGATAGTGGTGGAATTCAAGAAGAAGCACCTTCTTTAGGTAAACCAGTTTTAGTTTTAAGAGATACAACTGAAAGACCTGAGGGAATTAAGGCAGGTACTTTAAAATTAGTTGGTACTAATGAAGATGTTATATATGAAGAAGCAATGAAACTTCTTACTGATGAAGAAGAATATAATAAAATGGCTCAAGCTAAGAATCCTTATGGAGACGGGCATGCTTCTGAGAGAATAGCAGATGCTATTATAAAGAAATTTGGAAATAAATAAAGCAGATTATATCTGCTTTTTTTGTTAAGTATTAAGTAAAGTACTTTTTTCTTGCTTTTTCAATAGTTTGTGGTATAATACTTTGTACTCGGGGGAGTGTATGAAAAAGATAACTATAATTAATGATCACCTAGCTGTAGGTGGCATTGAACAGTATATATCTAGTTTATCTTCTATGCTTGAAGAAAACTATGATATAGATATTTTGGTTGGATACCGCTTTAATGATATACCTTCGTATCATATTAGTGCGAAGAATAACATTATTTACCTTGTAGAGCGTCCATATAATCAAGATTTAATCGATAGGCTTAGAAGAAGAAAAAAATACTTTAAATATATCGAAGCTTTACTATGGAAATTAAATGTTAAATGGATAAAGATGAGAAATGAGATAAGAGCTATTAAGAGAATTGATAGTGATTATATTATTACTACTAGAATATTTGATGCATTTTTAGTTAGTTTATTTGCTAAGAAAAGGGGTATTAAGAAGATAGCAATAGATTTTTATTATCCTACTAAGATGCATGAGATACTTCTTAACTGGGCTACTTTTGCATATAGCAAAGTTATTGTTTTAAATGAAGAAGTTAAGAATATTTATAGAAATAGATTTAAGAATAAAGTATTTGCTATTAATAATTTTATTAACACTGATGTTGAATATATAAGTGATTTAAATAATAAGAATATCTTATCTGTTGGTAAGCTTTCTAAGAATAAAGGATTTTATGATTTACTTAAAATAATGGATATTCTTGTTAAGAAAGATGATGAAATTAAATTATTTATTATAGGTGATGGTAAAGAAAGTAGATCTTTAAGAAATAAAGTAAGAGAAATGCATCTAGAAAAGAATGTTATTTTTACTGGTTTCTTAAATCAATTTGAAATTGAAGATTATATGCTTAATTCTAGTGTATACGCTATGTGTACTAAGAATGAGAATTATGGCATTAATCTATTAGAAGCAATGAATTATGGACTTCCTGTATTTGCTTTTGATAGTGCTCAAAGTGCACAGAAGCTTTTAAAAGATGGAAGTGGTATTCTTGTTGCTAATAGAGATATATATGAATATGCTGATAGATTATACAGAATGCTTCATAATAAAAAAATGAGAGATTTCTATAGTGATAGAAGTCTAGAAAAAGTTCAAAACTATTCTATTACTAAAGCTAAATATGCTTGGATTAATATGCTGGAGGAGCTTGGTTTAGGTAGATAGGAAAGGAGAATAAATATGAAGAGTTATCTTTTAAGAATTCAAGATAATAAGCATGATGATTTTGTCCGTTTTATGAATGATTATGAGATCGTTGAAAATCATATGTTTAACAATGGTATTATTAAGATACTTGTTAATGAAAACTGTGTTGCACTAGAGATTGATTCTGAAAAAATGCAAAATATAATACTTGGCATGATTGATGAGTATGCAAAGCAAAATTTCACTGAGAATACTGCTACTTGTATAAGAGTTGATAAAGATGATTATATTGAAATTAAAGAGTTATTAAGACATGAATTTGATAGAATTATTAGAAGCATTAGTAAAGATGATTATCTTAAAATTATTAAAGGTTCTAGACGTGTTTATGACAGTACTTTCTTTAAAAATTTAATTCTTTCTAAGTTTAGTGTTACTGATTATTTTGAAAGGGTAGCTAATGTAGGTTTTACTTGTGATGGAAATGTTATTTATAGGGGCGATGTTCTTACTAATTTAACTGACGCAATTGATGAGTTTTCATATCCTTTATTTGATGAAAATGCCGCTATTATTAATAGATTAGCTAATTTAGCTGGCGTGTTTATTAGTCAATATAATAAAGATATTATACTTAATAACGCTTGCACTGAAATAGTTATTTATGATAACTATGATATAGCTCTTTCTAATTATGTAGTTAATGATAATACTAAAAAGAGAATGAATGAAATAGGTAATAAAGAAGTTGTATATGTAGCAGATATATATGATAGTTTATCTGAAGAGAGTAGAAGTAAGATAGATGAAGAGGAAAGAGAATCATCTACTAATTATGGACCTGAAACTACTAAATTCTATAAGTTATGTGAAAGATATGCACATAATGAAAGTAATTTTAAAGAAAATCCAGATGAATTTAATAGATTACTATCTAATTTAGTGTATGCTAATAGGTTAACTAAGAAATAAAAGCACGAATGTGCTTTTTTCTTTTTATAAAATGATTTATAATTAATATAGGTGATAATATGAAAGAGTTAAAGGTAATGGATGGTAATGAAGCTTGTGCTTTAGCTAGTTATAATTTTACTGAAGTAGCTAGTATTTATCCTATTACTCCTAGTAGTCCTATGGCAACACTTACTGATAAGTGGTCTAGTGAAGGTAAAATGAATCTATTTGGTTCAAGAGTATATTTAGAGGAGATGCAAAGTGAAGCAGGTAGTAGTGCTGTGTTTCATGGTTCTTTACAAGCAGGAAGACTAACTACTACATTTACTTCTAGTCAAGGGCTTCTTTTGATGATTCCTTCTATGTATAAAGTTGCTGGTGAACTTCTTCCAGGAGTAATGCATGTTGCTGCTAGAAGTTTATCTACACATGCTCTTTCAATATTTGGAGATCATCAAGATATTTATGCTACTAGAAGTACTGGTTTTGCTATGCTTTCTAGTTCTTCTGTAGAGGATGCTTATAATCTTGCTTTAGTAGCTCATTTAAGCGCTATTAAATCAAGTGTTCCTTTTATGCATTTCTTTGATGGTTTTAGAACAAGTCATGAAATTAATAAAATTAGTGTATTAAAAGAAAGTGAAATTAAACCTTTAATAGATGCAAAAGCTTTAAAACTTTTTAGAGATAGAGCTATTAATTTGGGTAAACCTATTACTAGGGGTACTAGTGAAACAGAGGAAGCTTATTTTGAAAATACTGAAGCTAGAAATGGTATTTATGATATAGTTGCTAATACTGTAGCTTATTATATGGATAAGATTAATGAACTTCAAGGAACTGATTATAAACCTTTCAATTATTATGGAGATAAAAATGCTACTCATGTTATTGTGGCTATGGGAAGTGTATGTTCAACTATTAAACTTACTATAGATGAACTTTTAAAACAGGGAGAAAAAGTTGGACTTATTACTGTTCATTTATATAGACCATTATCTGTTAGTCATTTTCTTGATGTTCTACCTAAGACTGCAGAAAAGATTACAGTACTTGATAGAACTAAAGAAGCAGGATCTTTTGCCGAACCACTTTATCTAGATGTATGCGCTATGCTTAAGGGAGAAGATATTGAGATAGTCGGTGGAAGATATGGACTATCTAGTAAAGATACTGCTCCTAAAGAAATAGCTAGTGTATTTGATAATATGAATAAACATAAGATGAAAGATCATTTTACTTTAGGTATTATAGATGATGTTACTGATACTAATTTAGAAGTTAAAGATGATTTTGTTATTAGTAAGAAGTTTAAAGAAATTAAAGTATTTGGTTTTGGTTCTGATGGAATGGTTAGTGCTTCTAAGAATATTTTAAAAGTATTAGGTACTAATGAAGAAACATATGTACAAGGATATTTTGAATATGATTCTAAGAAAAGTGGAGGAGTTACTATTTCTCATCTAAGAGTAGCTTCTGAAAAAATAGATGCACCATTTTATTTAACTAATCCTAATTTAGTAGTAGTTACTAAAGATTCATATTTATCTAAGTATGAAGTATTATCTAGTATAAGAGATAATGGAATACTTTTAATTAATACAGATAAAACTGGAGAAGAGTTTAATAGATTAATTAAGAACAGTACTAAAGAGATTATTAAAGAAAAGAATATTAAAGTGCTTGTTTGCAATGCTATGAAAGTAGCTAATCAATTTAATCTTAAGGGTAAGATTAATAATATAGTTTCTTATTATATTTTAAAAATGCTAGGCGCTAATGATGATGATTTAAACAGATTTAAAGAGTATATTACAAGAAGTTATATAAAGAAAGGTGAAGAAGTAGTTAAAGCTAATTTAGATGCTCTAGCAGCTTCTATGGATGCCTTAAGAGAGATTGATATAGATAAACTTTCTTTATTAGATGAAAAAGAAGAAGAAAGCGATATCTACTCTAGAATGCTTTCTAGAAAGAATGACTTAAAAGTATCTGATTTTCTAGATCATGCTGATGGTACTTTTGAAGGTGGAACATCTAGTTTAGATAAGAGAAAGATGAGTAACATCACTCCTTCTTGGTGCAAAGAAAACTGTACAGAATGTAATTTATGTTCATTTGTATGTCCTCATGGAGTTATAAAGCCATATAGCTTAACTGTTAATGAACTTAAGAATAGTCCTTTATCTAAGAATGATGTTATTGAAAGTACTGGAGAAGATAATAAATCTTTCTATATGAATATAAATTCAGATATGTGCACAGGATGCTCATTATGTGCGGGTGTATGTCCTGGCAAAAATGGTGAAAAAGCTCTTAGTATGGGCGAAAATGAAAATAATAGTGAAATAAGTGAATACTTTAAAGACTTTGTTAATGATACACCATTTAGTAAATTTACTCCTAAAGGCCTTGGATTTGAAAAGAATTATTTAGAATTTCCTGGAGCTTGTGCTGGATGTGGTGAAACTATTTATCTTAGAACTTTAACTAGTCTATATGGAAAAGAAATAGTTATCAGTAACGCTACTGGATGTTCTTCAATATATGGAGCTTCTCTTCCAAGTACTCCATATAAGATTCCTTGGATTAGTAGTTTATTTGAAGATAATGCTGAGTTTGGTTTAGGACTTCATCTTGCATATAAAAATGCCAGAAGAAGAATTAAGGAGATAATGAATAATTCTAAAGACGAAGTATCTGATGAAGTAAAAGCTATATATAAGAAGTGGCTTGATAATAAACATGATTATTTAGTAACAAGTGAAGTTAAGGAAGAACTAGAAGGAAAGAATATTCCTGAAGAACTAGAAAGTCTACTTGACTATATACCAGAAAGAAAAGTGTGGATAGTTGGAGGAGACGGATGGGCTTATGATATTGACTTTGGAGGACTAGATCATGTTCTTAGAACTGGAGAAAATGTTAAAGTACTAGTACTTGATACGGAAGTATATTCTAATACTGGTGGTCAAAAATCTAAGTCAACTAGAACAGGCGCAGTTGCAGAATTTGCTTCTAGTGGTAAATTAAAGCCTAAGAAAGATTTATTTGAAGTAGCTATGAATATACCAAACTGCTACGTAGCTTCCATAAGTGCAGGAGCTAGTCCAATGCAAACTATTAAAGCATTTAAAGAAGCACAGGAGCATGTAGGACCTTCAGTTATAATAGCTTATAGTCCATGCATATCTCATGGAATAGATGGAGGATTATCTAACTCTATAGAAGAACAAAAACTTCTAGTGGAAAGTGGATACAACATTCTTATGAGATATAATCCGGAAGATAAAAAGTTAACTATTGATTCTAAAGAACCTAACTTTGATATATATGAAACAGTTTTTGCTAAGGAACTTAGATATAAGAACTTAGAAAAGATTAATGAAGAAGACTATGAATATTTATTTAAAGAGCATGTTAATAATGCTAAAGAAAGATATAATAAGTATAAAAATATGTCAAGTAATAAAGAAACTAATTAATTAGTTTCTTTTTTTATTTTTCTTTATGATAGAATTAAATTAGAGGTGTTGTATGAATAGAGTTAAGAATGAAAAAATCTTAAAAGTTCAAAAAAAGAATACTATGCTTTTAGTAGTAGGTATAGTATTAATCATTTTGTCATTTGTCTTGTTTGGCTTAGGTACATCTATGGATGAAAAGGACGGAGAAAATGTTCAAAGTCTTAATGACATAATTGAATCTTCAACTACTGACAGATATGAAAAGAAGACATATATAGATATAAACTATATTAGTCCTAGTGTTGCAGCTTATGACAATTCTAGTGAAGCTTACTATATTGTTTCTGATGGAGTACATATCTACCTAGCTAATGTTAATAAGAAAGAAGCTGAAAAGTTAGCTAATAAGAGTTTAGATATTGTAAAAGAAAGACTTAAAGGTGTTACTAAGAAAATAGAATCTGATTTAAGAGATATAACTATTGATACTTATAATGAGTATATAAGATATGATGATGAAGAAAAACTTACTACTCTTAATTTTAGATATATGTTTGGTGATGTATTAATCGATACTACTGAATCATTTAGTGGCGCTGCATCAGGATTAATGCTTCTTGGAATAGTAGTTTTAACAGTAGGATTAATATTAATGATAGTTGGCGCTATTAATAAGGCTAGAACTGCTTCATCAATTAAAAAATTAAGTGACTATGATTTAATGAAAATTGAAAATGAAATCGATAGTTCTGAATCTACATTTTTCTTAAAAGGTAAAATATGTATGACTCCAAGTTATTTAGTTGTTTTAAACGGTACATTTATGGCATATGACTATAATAATGTTGTATGGGTTTATCCACATGAATTTTATTATAATGGTGTTAAAACCACTGGTTCAATTAAAGTTGGTACTGTTGATGGTAAAATATATGACATTGCTAATTCTTCATCTGTTAATAAATATGCTAATGCTGAACAAAATGAGATTATTAATAGACTAGTAATGAAGAATCCAAACATAAGAGTAGGATTTACTTCAGCTAATATGGACTACTTTAAACAATTAAAAAAAGATTATAAAAATAGAGTAAATATGTAACAAAAAAGCGAAATTATTTTCGCTTTTTTGATTGATTTAAACAGGTACTTATAGTACACTTAAATTAGGAATACTTAACAGATTGGGTGCACCGATATTCGCAAGAATGGAGGTGATAGTTATGAGTAAAAAAGATTTTGCAATCTTAGTTTTATTTGTAATTATTTTTGTTCTTCTTAGAATAATACTTATACTAATATAAAGCAAAGCACCTAATCAACATCTTTGATTAGGTGCAACAAACAATAGGTGACACCCAACAAGACAGTGTTAAGTGTTCCTTTTATTATATGCAAGTTTTCTCTGCATATTCATTATAACAAATATATGTAAAGTTATCAACATTATTATTTTACTTATCGTTTTCCCAGTAATGGGTTAAGCATAAATAAAAGAACTCATCTAACACTTGTTAGATGAGCCGACAGCAATGGTGGCCATCCAACTTGGAAGCATCGGATGTTCCACTTTTATTTTATGCAGCTTTTTGCTTGCATATTCATTATAACAAATAATAATTTTTTAATCAATATTTTTAATAAAATAGGACTGCCCCCCTGAGAGCAGTCCGGAAAAAAGAATAAAAAGGGGTTGGCTAGTGTGATACTAGCACCAATTCGCCTTTAAGTGAATTGGTAAGTCTATATACTAATCTATTAGGGGGTAAAAGTCAACCTTTTTTTAACAAAAAATTTCATTATTTTTTGGTTGTATTTTATTTGCTATAAATCTATTAAAATGATATTATATTTTTAGTAGGGAGAGACTATTATGGAGCTAACAAAACTTAAAGGACTAGGTGAAAAATCTAGAGATTTACTTAATAATTTAAATATATTTAGTGTAGAAGATTTATTAATGTACTATCCATATGGCTATAATGTTTATAACATTAGTGATATTAACAAAGCTAATGAAAATGAACAAATTATTATAGTTGGTAAAGTAGATAGTACTCCTATAGCTAGAAGATTTAAGAGAAACTTTAATAGTCTATCTTTTAGAGTTTTTACTTCTAATAAGTTAATAAATGTTGTTATATTTAACCGCGCTTTTATGAAAAATAATATAACTCCTGGAAGTGATATTACTTTAATAGGTAAGTATAATAGTTTAAAGAATACTTTTACTGCTTCTAATATTCTTTTATCTAAAATAGAAGAAGGATCTATTGAAAGTAAATATCATTTAACTAGTGGTATTAGTAATAAACAAATATCTAAGTATGTTGATAGTGCCCTAAAAGAAAATATTGCTCTTACTGATTATATTCCTGAAGAATATAATGACAGGTATAATTTTATTAATAAAAGAGAAGCTGTTTATTATATACATAAACCTAGCAATATAGATGAAATTAAAAAAGCTAAATTAAAGTTAATATATGAAGAGTTATTCACTTTTATGTTTAAGATTAATTATTTAAAATATGTTAAAAGTAAAGAAGAAGGAAAAGAGCCTAAAAAAGATAAAAAAGAAGAAGTAGATAAATTTATAGATAGTCTTCCTTTTAGTTTAACTACAGATCAAATTAAAACAGTAGAAGATATACACACTGATTTAATAAGTGATAAAAGAATGAATAGACTAGTATGTGGTGACGTAGGTAGTGGTAAAACTATAGTGGGTGTTATAGCGTCTTACGAATGCTTCTTATCGGGATATCAAAGTGCTTTGATGGCACCTACCGAAATATTAGCTACTCAGCACTATTTAAATATTAAGAATCTTTTAAAAGATACTAATATGAATGTAGAACTGCTTCTTGGAAGTACTAAAAAGAAAGATAAGGAAGAAATATATAGGAAACTAGAAAATGGCGAAATAGATTTAATAATAGGAACTCATGCTTTAATAAGTGAGAAAGTTACATTTAAAAATCTAGGACTTGTTATAACAGATGAGCAACACCGTTTTGGAGTTAATCAAAGAAATAGTTTAAGAAATAAAGGTAATATACCAGATATTCTTTATATGAGCGCTACTCCAATACCTAGAACATATGCCCTAACTATTTATGGAGATATGGATATATCTTTAATAAAAACTAAACCTGCTGGTAGAAAAGAAATTAATACTATTATTAAGAGTGATAAAGAAATTAAAGATGTTTTATCTCTTATGTTAGAAGAGATAAAAAAGGGACACCAAGTATACGTTGTTTCTCCTTTAATAGAAGAAAGTGAAGAAGAAAACACTTTAACTACTGTTAATGAACTTAAAGAGAAACTTGATATTGCTTTTAATAAAAAAGTTAAAGTTGAAATACTGCATGGTAAACTATCTAAAGAAGATAAAGAAAAAGTAATGGATGATTTTAAAGAAGGAAAAACTAAAGTACTAGTTTCTACTACTGTTATAGAAGTAGGAGTAGATGTTAAAAACGCTACTATGATGGTTATCTTTAATGCTGAAAGATTTGGACTTGCTACGCTTCATCAGCTACGTGGTAGAATAGGTAGAAATAGTCTAGAGAGTACATGTATACTAGTAGGTAAAAATGACAATGAAAGACTTAAAGTTTTAGAAGAAAGTAACGACGGATTTTATATCACAGAAAAAGACTTTGAAATGAGAAGAGAAGGAGACTTATTTGGAACAAGACAAAGTGGCGATATGAGTTTTAAAATAGCTGATATTAAAAGAGATTTTAAAGTGCTTCTTAAAACTAAAGAAGATTCTGAAGAGTTTTTACTAAAAAATATAAAAAATGGCTTTAAAAATGAAGAAAAGTATTATAAAATAATAGACGAAATGAAAAGATTAGATTGAAAGAGGTGTAAATCATGGGAAGAGCACATGAAGTAAGAGCGGCATCTATGGCTAAAACAGCTGCTGCTAAAAGTAAATTATATTCAATATATGCAAAGGAAATTTATCAAGCTGCAAAAACAGGTGGAACAGATCCTAATGGTAACTTAACTTTAAGAAGTATTATTGAAAAAGCTAAGAAGGAACAAGTTCCTGCTGATGTTATTCAAAGAAGTATAGATAAAGTTAATAAAGGAGTAGGAGAAGACTACACTGTATGTGAATACGAAGCATTCGGACCAGCTGGAAGTAATATGATTATTAAGTGTCTAACTGATAACGTTAATAGAACAGTTGCTTCTATTAAAACAGTTGCTAATAAGTCAGCTGCTAAAATAGCTACACAAGGTGCTGTATCATTCATGTATGAAAACTTATGCGTACTTGGCGTTAAAGGTAAGAGTGAAGATGAAGTTATGGAAGCTTTAATAAACGCTGACGTTGATGTTAACGATATTGAAGTAGATGGTGACTTAGTACTTGCTTATGCAGAACCAAGTAACTACTCAGCTATGAAAAAAGCTATGGAAGAAGCATTTCCTGGAATTAGCTTTGAAGTAGATGAAATCGGTAAATATGCTAAAGATATGGTTACTCTAGAAGGAGAAGACTTAGAAGCATTTAAAAAGATTTTAAACTTACTTGATGAAGTTGATGATGTAGCTCAAGTTTATCATAACGTAAATTTATAATAAAAACTAATTGACTTTTTGGGGAAAAGTTTGTATTATTAAATTAGCAAGATAGAGAAATTTATCTTGTGGGATATTCTTACGATTTTAAGGTGAGAGTATTCAACCAAAACCCCCTGAAGAGAGAGATGAATTAGTATCTCTCTCATTTTTTTGCCCGTAAAATAAGGGAAAAGTGCAATTTTAGGCATTAAAATATAGTTGTAAAAGGTACCATTTACGTACCATTTAAATACAAAAAGGCTATTTTTTGCAAAAAAAACACAAAAAAAGTAGATATTTATATATCTACATTAATCTCATTTATAATCTTTACAACCTCGTCTAAAGCACTTTGGAACATATGTGAATAGGTGTTAAGTGTAACATCTATTTTTGTGTGTCCTAAATATTTTGCAACCATAATTGGACTTGCACCAGAGTTTATCAGTAATGATGCACAGCTATGCCTAAAGTCGTGGATCCTAATATTTTTAACTCCAGCTTTTTCTATATTATCCTTATTTCTTTTTCTAATATATTCAGGACAGAATGGTTCAACACCAAATGAATTTCCAAATACAAAAAACTCTGGATTGAAATTTTTAAATTTCTTAACAATATTATAATATTCTAATAAATCATTAGCTACGGTGTTAGGCATAGGAATTACACGATTGCTATCTCTAGTTTTAGGGGTAGTAAAATACC
>JAEEZR010000022.1 GCA_016292035.1 Caryophanales bacterium | reverse complement strand
TATTAAAGTAGAAAAGAAATAATAAATAATATCTAGACGTCAAGTCTAGATATTTTTATATACATGTAACTAGCCATACTGTATAATATAATTAGATAATAAGGAGTTTTTATGAGTAATAAGAAGGGATTTACATTAGTTGAATTATTAGCTGTTATTGCTATACTTGCAATACTAGTTGTATTAATAACTCCTAATGTAATTAAGATGTATGAAAATGGAAAGAAAGAAGCTTTTGAAGTTCAAATAAGAAAGCTTATTAAGGCTGCAGAAGCTAGGCATCAAAGCGATTCGTTAGAAGGTAAAATTAATGTTAACTACTGTGATTTTGATGAGTTATGCCCTAAATCAGTTCATTTAACTAATGATAGTAGTGATTTAAAATATGCTGTAATTATGGATTCAGATAAAGCTGCTGGGGTAGCAGTGCAGGATAGTAATTATTGTTATATGGGTGTAGGTAATCCTTCTATAATTAATAAAGATGATTTTGTAGCAAAAGGTAAAATACAAATTCTTGGAATAGATAATGATTCTATATCTGTTTCTTGTGGTGATAATACTATAACTATTCCTTATAGAACAAACTATGCATATTGGAATGCAAGAACAGCAGGTGCTGGAGTTCATTATAGTAGTACTACTAAACCTTCAGTTACTGTAGCTTTTAATACTATGCTTGGAGTTAGTGACTATGATGTTTATAATAGAACATATTTAAGTGATGATAATGGAATAATAGAACATCAAGTTTGTTTAGTAGATACTAATTACCTTAGTGATGTTTGTTATGGACCATGGATAATACATGATACCATTGAAAGAATGAAACAGTGGTCAGAAGGAAAAAAAATATTTTCTTCGTGCACTACTAATTCGAATGGTGTTACATGTAATCTTCATGGATCATCTTGCACTGTAGTGGCAGAAGACAAAGTTTACTGCACTAATCAAAGTAATAAAACATGCACTTTAGATGTAAATGGAGAAGCTTGGTGCGATTAGGAGGTTACATGAATAAGAAAGGATTTACATTAGTTGAACTACTTGCTGTAATAGCAATTTTAGCAATATTAATGCTACTTATAATGCCAAATGTACTTGGTATGTATAATGGTGGTAAGAAAGATACTTTTAAGACTCAGGTAGAAAACATAATTAGAATTGCTGAGACTCAAAAGCAATCTGATTCCATGGGTGGTAAAAATATTACTTATTACTGCTCGGGGCTAGGAAACGGCTGTACTAGTGATATGAAACTATCTACTAGCGAAAATGGAATGAAGTATTATGTTACTTTTGGTTCCGGTGTTTTAGCTTCTTCTGTTGCTTTTCAAGATAATAATTATTGCTATGTTAAATCAGGTAATGTAACTGAAATAAATGAAGATGATTTTATAGCAGGTGGAGTACTTACATGCACTGATAGTGCATGTACATGTGCTGGAGAAAATGGATCAACACTTTCAACTGGCAGTTATGTTTATTGGTCAATAAATGAAGGGGGAAGTGATATTTTCTATAGTAACTCTTCTAAGCCTACTACAACTTATAGTAATTATGAAGATTTACATCTTACTTCGCCAGCTCATTTTATTAGAACTAAGTTAGGTATGAGCGGTGAAGTACTAGCTCATGAAGCTTGTTTATATTATAACCACAGAGTTAGTTGCTTATCTGGTTATTTCTTTGAAAATGATGCTAGTTACACTGTAACAAAGTTAAAGAATAAAATGGAAAGTGATTTAGGAGTAAGCGCTACTGTATGTACTACAATAAATACTGCGAACGGACGAACAGGTGCAATATGTATAATTGGGGAGAATGGTGATTGCATTTCAGATCCTGATAACATAGTTAGGTGTCAAGGCAATTATAATATGTCTGGCGGATGCTATTCGTATAGTGATGGATCTGCTATGTGCGATAACTAAATCTTATTATCTTTTATGAATTCTCTATAGAGCTTTATTAAAGCTCTTTTTTCTATTCTGGAGACATAACTTCTTGATATATTTAGAGATTTAGCTATTTCTCTTTGTGTCTTTTCTTTTTTATTAAGAAGTCCGTAGCGCCAGATTATTATTTCTTTTTCTCTTTTAGTTAATACTTCTATGTATTTTTTTAATAATAATGTATTATCTTTTAAAGATATTAAGTCTATTAAATCTATTTCTTCTGCTTTTATTATATCTTCTAGTTCTATATCATTGCCTTCTTTATCTTTTCCTATACTTCCGTTAAGGCTTATGTTATTAGCTAATTTTTTGTTTTGTCTTATATACATTAGGATTTCATTTTCAATACATTTTGCTATGTATGTAGTTAGTTTTATTTCTTTGTTAACATTATATGAATCTATTCCTTTTATTAATCCAATAGTGCCTATACTTATAAGATCATCTGTGTTTTCATTAAAGCTTTCAAATTTCTTAGCAATATGGGCGACTAATCTTAGATTTCTTTCTATTAAAATATCTCTTGCTTCTTTGCTTCCATTAACTAATAAATATATATTTTTTTCTTCTTCTTCCTTTGATAAAGGTTCTGGGAATACATTTATACTATAGCTGGTTGTTAGAAATGCAAATCTCTTTAAAAAATTTATTATTTTCTTTATCATAGTAAATTATATACTAATTTTATTAAAAGTATGATAAAATGAAAAAGGTGAAATGACATGTTTATAGATGAAGTTTTATTAAAAGTAGAAGCTGGTAAAGGGGGAGATGGATGCTCTTCTTTTAGGCATGAGAAATTTATTGAAATGGGAGGGCCTGATGGCGGTAATGGAGGAAAAGGTGGAGATATCATCTTTGTTGCTGATGAGGGTCTTAAAACATTAATAGATTTAAGATACATGAAACATGTCAAAGGTAATAAAGGTGAAAATGGTAAAGGTGCTAATAAGACAGGCGCTATGGGAGAAGACGTATACGTTAAAGTACCAGTTGGCACTACTGTAAAAGACGAAGGAACAGGTTTAATTGTTTGTGATTTAACTAAAGATAAAGAAGAAGCAGTAGTTGCAAGAGGCGGAAAAGGCGGAAAAGGTAATGCTGCTTTTAAGAGCAATAAGACTAAAGCACCTACTACAAGTGAATATGGAGAAAAAGGTGAGGAAAGAGTTCTTAAATGTGAGCTTAAACTTCTTGCTGATATTGGACTTGTTGGTTTTCCTTCAGTTGGTAAAAGTTCTTTAATTAGTGTTATGTCTTCAGCTAAGCCTAAAATAGCTGATTATCCTTTTACTACTTTAACTCCTAATCTAGGTGTTGTTAAAGTTGGAGAAGGCAAAAGCTTCGTCCTTGCTGATCTTCCTGGTATCATTGAAGGTGCTAGTGAGGGAATTGGACTAGGTGATAAGTTCTTAAAACATGCATCACGTTGTAGAGTTGTAGCAATTGTACTTGACATGAGTGGAATGCAAAGAGATGTAAATCTAGAGTATGAAATTGTAAAGAGAGAACTTAAGAATTATAGTGAAAAACTATATAGTAAAAAGAGCATTGTAATAGCCAATAAGATGGACTATGAAAATGCTAAAGAAAACTTAGATAAGTTTAAAAAAGAACATAAAGACTTAGAAGTAATTGAAGTAAGTGCAGTTACATTAGAAGGAATAGATAATCTTAAATATAAACTATATGACTTATTTGTTAATACTTCTGAAGAAGAGATGTATGATAAAGAAGAAACTGAGAGTTATGTTCTTTATGAATTTAAGAATGAAAAACCTTATGAAATTATAAGAGAGAATGATCATACATTTATTATTAAAGGTGAAAAGTTAGAAAAGCTTCTTTCTAAAACCAAGTTTAATGGTGAAGAAGCTGAGCTTCGTTTTGCTAGAAAGCTTAAGAATTTAGGAGTAGATGAAGAGCTTTCTAAGATGGGGGCTAAAGAAGGGGATACTGTAAAAATCCTTGATTATGAATTTGAATATGAAGAGAGGTTAATTTATTAATTATGATAGAGAAGTTTGTACCTGATGTTTTTTCGCAAAGTATATATAGACTTGATTATAAAGCCCTTAAAACAAGAGGAATAGAGCTTTTAATATTTGATTTAGATAATACAATTGCGCCTATAAGTGAAACACAGCCATCTAAAGAAGCTATTAATTTAATTAATGATCTTAAAGATATGGGCTTTACTTGTATTCTTATGACTAATGCTGGTAGAAAAAGAACTGAAGTGTTTAGAAATAAACTAGAAATAGATACATGCGCTAAGGCTAGAAAGCCTTTTAAAAAGAATTATAAAAAGATATTAAAGCTTTATAATAAAGAGCCAGAACATGTAGCTGCTATTGGAGATCAATTAATTACTGATATACTTGGTGCTAATTTAAGAGGTATTGTTAGTATACTTGTTAATCCTATTTGTAAAAAGGATTACCCTTTAACTAAGATTAATAGACAATTAGAAAAGATATTGTTTGCTAGAATGCAAAAGAAGGGTGTATTTAAAAAGGATAAATATTATGGATAAAAAGTGCATAGGATGCGGAAGTGTTTTGCAATGTAAAGATGAAAATAAAGAAGGATATATTCCTTCTAAAGTTTTAGATAAGGCTTTATATTGTGAAAGATGCTTTAAAATTAAAAACTATAGTTCATCTAAAGAAGTAGAAAAAATTGTTGACACTGATAGTTTATGCCTAGATAAAGATTATCCTGCTATCTTTGTAGTAGATAGTCTTACTATGAATGATAATGTTTTTAGTACTATTAAGAGTATTAAAAATAAGGTATATATTGTTATTACAAAGAAAGATTTATTTCCTAAAAGTGTTAAAGATATTAAGATTATTAACTATGTTAAGAATAAAACTAATATAGAAGACGTTTATGTAGTTAGTAGTTTAAAAAAATATAATGTTGAATCTTTTTATAAAGTTCTTCTTAAAGATAATGTTAAAAAGGCATATGTAGTGGGATTTTCTAATGCTGGGAAAAGTGCTTTTATTAATTCTATAGCATTTATTAATAATAAAGAGAGTAATATACTTGTAAGCCCAGTTGTTAATACTACATTAGAAAATATAGAGGTTAAATTAAATGATCTTACTTTAATAGATACACCTGGTTTATTTGATAAGTATTCTCTTAGTAGTTTTATAGATGCATCTAGTTTTAAAAATTATTTGCCTAAAAAGGAAATAAAACCTAGGATATATGTTCTTAAAACTAAAGATGCTCTTATAGTTGGAGATATTCTTAGAATAGAGACTAGTGAAGAAACTCATTTATCTTTTTATATTGCTAATAATATAAATATTAATAAGTATAATGCAAGTAAGAAAACTTTTTTGACTAATAAAGATAAATTAGATATAAGTATAAATTCAAATATGGATATAGTTATAAATGGTGTAGGATTTATTAAGATTATAAAAGGATCTAATGTTAAGGTGTATTCAATTAATAATAGCATTATTTCTTTAAGGGAAAAGTTAATATAATTGATTTAAATTGTAAAATATTATATAATTAATTTATAGAATAAAAAGACATTTGTTAATGGAGGAATTATCGTGAGGTTGAAAGGCGAAAGCGAACTATATTATGCTTATATTAATGAAGACTATATTAGTTCAAGATTTAGTGATTATAATTTATGTTGCTTTTTTACAGAAGATTATACTAGACACTATGTTAAGAATGTTAAAGGATCTATTTTTGGGAAGACAGTTCCTTTTGTTCTCCCTATAGTTGTATACAGAGCAGAAAAGGATACTGTTATTGATTATTTAACTGGAGAATACTACTATATTGGCGAAAATAAAGAAGATAATAAATATGGTATGTTAAATGTAACACTTCAAGGAAAAATAGATTTAGACTTTTATCAGGAGTGTATAGAATGCATTTTTAGCGAAGGAATAGCAGACTATAAAAGAACTATTAGTAATATTAGAAAAGCAGTATATATGGATAAATATAATCAAAGAGAAATGTTAAAGCGTAATCTTAAAGTATGTTAATTAATAATCATCTTATAAAGATGATTTTTCTTTGCTTTAGTTTTTCTTTAAAATGTGTTATTATTTTTAGTAGGTGAAGAGTATGAACAAAAATATTACTGTAGATAATTTAAAAGAATATAGTAAAAAATTAATGTTTACTATGAAAGAAGAAGAATACTCAACTTTAAAAGATGAGTTTGATATATTACTTAAACAAGTAGAGCTTATTGATAAGGTTCCTGGTATTAAAGATTATGAACCAATGAGTTTTCCTTTTCCTTTAGAAGGCGCTTATTTAAGAGAAGATAAGCCAATAGATAGTATATCTAGAGAAGACGCTTTTAGTAACTGTAAAGACGTTAAGGACGAATGTGTTTCTGTTCCAAAGGTGGTGGCATAATGATAAAAGACAAGAGTATTGATGAAATTAGAGATATATTAAAAACTAATAAAGTAGAAGATGTATTTGAAGAAGCTAAAGTAATGGCTAAAGAGGCTAATGACGAGTATAACCCATTTGTTACTATTATGGATAAATGTGAGCACATAAACAGCATTAGTAAAATAGATGGTGTTCCTTATGCTCTTAAAGATAACTTTAGTACTAAGGGTATTTTAACCACAGGATCATCTAATATATTAAAAGATTATGTACCATGCTTTGATAGCACCGTATATAAGAAGCTTAAAGAAGCAGGAGCAGTTTTAGTAGGTAAAACCGTACTAGACGAGCTTGCTATGGGAGGAACAGGCCTTACTGGGCACACTGGAATAGTTAGAAACCCTTATGATAAAAGTAGAATTACTGCAGGAAGTAGTGCAGGAAGCGCTGCTGCTGTAGCTCTTGGAATAGTGCCTTTTGCTATTGGTAGTGATACAGGAGACTCTGTAAGAAAGCCAGCAGCTTATACAGGAGTAGTAGGTTTTAAACCTACATATGGAAGAATTAGTAGATATGGAATGTTTCCTTTTGCATCTAGCTTAGACCACGTAGGAATATTCGCAAGAAACGTTAAAGACATTGCTACTGTAACAGATGTTTTAAAGGGAAGAGATGATAAAGACATGGTTACTCTTCCTGATGAAAATATTAACTATAGCGAAAACTTAGATAGTAGTTTAAAAGATGTTAAATTATTTTATATAAAAGAAGTAATTGAAAGTACCTCTAAAGATAATGAAGTAATTGTTAACTTTAAAAAGTTAGTAGAAGATTTAAGAAGCAAAGGCGCAAGCGTTAGTGAAGTAAGCTTTGATAAAACTCTTCTTGAAGTAATATATCCTACATACTTTATTATTTCATGTGCTGAAGCAACAAGTAATAATAGTAACTTAACAGGATTTATTTTTGGACCTAGAAGTGAAGGGGCTACACCTGATGAAGTTATGATTAATACAAGAAGTGAAGGCTTTGCTGAGATGATTAAAAGACGTTTTGTAATAGGCTCTTATATTCTTGAAAAAGAAAATCAAGAGAAGTTATTCTTAAATGCTAAAAGAATTAGAAATATGATTGTTATTAAGATGAACCAATTATTTAAAGAGTATGATGGACTTCTTTTACCAGCATCAGGAAGCATTGCTCCTAAGATAGAAGATTCTTCTAAACCTGATAGACTAGGAAGTGAGTATTTAATACTTGAAAACCATCTAGCTATAGGTAACTTTGGTGGATATCCTTCTATTACAATTCCTAGTGGTTTTGTAAATAATATGCCTATTGCCGTTAATTTGACATGTGCTCAGAAGGAAGACCTTAAGACTCTTCAAATTGCTAATAATATAGAAAAAGTAATAGGAGGGGATAAATAATGTATAAAGCAGTTATTGGACTAGAAGTTCATACAGAACTTAATACTAAGAGTAAGATGTTTTCTCAAAGTAAAAATGAATATACAAAAGAAGTTAACTCTAATATAACTGAAATAGATTTAGCTCTTCCTGGCACATTACCTCTTCCTAATAAAGAGGGAGTTAGAAAAGCTCTTAAACTAGCTATGTGTTTAAACTGTGAAACTCCAAGTGAAGTAATGTTTGATAGAAAGAACTATTATTATGCTGATCTTCCAAAAGGTTATCAGTTAACACAGATGACTAAACCATTTGGAAAAAGAGGATATCTTGATATAAGTGTTAATGGGGTAGAAAAAAGAATAGGAATTCATCAGCTTCATCTAGAAGAAGATTCTGCTTCTATGACTCATATGAGCACCTATAGTTTACTAGACTATAACAGAGCTGGGGTTCCTTTAATAGAAATAGTATCAGAACCTGATATGAACACTATTGATGAAGTTATTGAATACCTTGAAAACTTAAGAAGTATTATTAAATATGCTGATATATCCGAAGCTTCTGCTGAAAAAGGACAACTAAGAGTAGATGTTAATATAAGTATGATGAAAGAAACTGATACAGTTCTTGGTACAAGAGCAGAAATAAAGAATATTAACTCATTTAATACAGTTAAAGAAGTAATAGCTTATGAAATGAAAAGACAAGAAGAAATTCTTACTAGTGGTGGTAAAGTTATTCAGGAAACTAGAAGATGGGACGACACTAAAAAAGAAACTGTATCTATGAGAGAAAAAGTAGACGCTATTGACTATAGATATTATGTTGATCCTAATATTCCAGTAGTTTCTATAAGTGATGATTTTAAAGAAGATATTAGAAAGACTATACCAGTTTTACCAAGAGAAAGATTTAATAAATATATAACTCTTGGAGTAAGTGAGAAAGATGCTAAGTCAATCGTTAGAGAAAAAGAAGTAAGTGATTACTTTGACAGTGTTTTATCATTTGGAGTAGACGCTAAAGAAGCAAGTAACTGGATGACTACTAGATTAATGGGATATATGAATCAAAATAATCTAAATATTTGTGAAATATCTTTAACTAGTGAAGGACTAGCTAGTCTTGTTAAGATGGTTAGTGAAGGAAAAATAAGTTCACAACAAGGAAAAGATGTATTTGCTATTTGTTTAGATGAAGGAAAAACTCCAGAAGAAGTAGTTAAAGAAAAAGGTATGGAACAAATTAGTGATGAAGAAGCTATTAGAGAAATAGTTAAAGAAGCTATTAAGAATAATAGTGCACAGTATGAACAATACAAAGCTGGTAAGACAGCTTTAGCTGGATTCTTTGTAGGGCAAACACTCAAGATGAGCGAAGGTAAAGCTAATCCAGCAATAGTTAATAAGCTTGTTAATGAGGAATTAAATAAGTAGCAAGGAGGAATTATATGCTTGAAGTAAAAGATATTTCTTACGTAGTAGATAATAAAGTAGTCTTAGATAAAGTTAATCTAACTATTAAGCCTGGACTAACAGTTATAACTGGCCCTAACGGGGCAGGTAAGAGTACTTTATCTAAAGTACTTATGGGAATAGTTAAGCCAACAAGTGGCTCTATAATATATAATGGAGAAGATATTACCAATCTTTCTATTGATGAAAGAGCTAAAAAAGGATTTGCTTTTTCATTTCAAACACCTGTTAAGTTTAAAGGTATAACAGTAGGTGATTTAATTACATTATCATCTTTTGAAAGCGAAAGTTTTATTAGTCCCTATGAAATATTATCTGATGTAGGACTATGCGCTAAAGACTATGTTAATAGAGAGATTGATTCTTCTTTATCAGGAGGAGAACTTAAAAGAATAGAAATAGCTTCTGCTCTTGTTAGAGAAGCTAAAGTAAATATATTTGACGAACCAGAAGCTGGAATAGATTTATGGAGTTTTGATAACTTATCAGATATGTTCAAAAAACTTAAGACTAAAAAAGATACTATAAGCATTATAGTATCTCACCAAGAAAGAATAATTGATATTGCAAGTAATATAATTCTAATTAAACAAGGTAAGGCACAAGTAGTTAATTCTAAGAAGGAATTAAGCACTATAGCTAGTAAATGTAATGATTGTAAAGGAGGCTGCTAATGAACGATTTAGATAATAACCTTCTTAATGTAATCAATGAAGATTTTAGTAGGGAAAACGCGGCTTATAATATTAGAAAAGATGGAGTAGGTATAGAAAGAAATTCTACAGAAGACGCTACTATTGAACCTAAGAAAGACAAAGAAGGAATAGATGTATATGTAAAAGAGGGAGCTGAAATGGCATATGTACATATTCCTGTAATAATTACTAAAGGTGGCTTTTCTGATAAAGTATATAATGATTTTTATATAGGAAAAGGCGCTAATGCTATAATAAATGCGGGATGCGGAATACATAATGATGTACATGCTGATTCTTCACATAATGGAATACATAGATTCTTTATAGAAGAAGGAGCTACAGTAGTATATATTGAAAAACACTATGGCGAAGGAAAAGGCGATGGTAAAAAGATACTTGACCCTGTAACTGAAATACATCTTAAAAAGAATG
The DNA here is from genome assembly GCA_016292035.1 of Caryophanales bacterium. GTDB lineage: Bacteria > Bacillota_I > Bacilli_A > RF39 > UBA660 > RUG727. The sequence goes on along the minus strand of JAEEZR010000022.1, from coordinate 3,700 downwards.
CATCTCTAAAAATGGATACAGCTCAAATAAAAGGAGTATCTTCTACTATTAGAACTACTAAAGCTTTTCTAGAGGAAGGCGCTAAACTAGAAATAAATGAAAAGATATTTACTCATGAAAAACAAACTGCTAAAACAGTATTTGAAGTTGAGTTAAATGGTAATAAATCTAGTGCTAAGATTTCTTCTAGAAGTGTAGCAAGTGAAAACTCTCATCAAGATTTTATATCTAAAGTAGTAGGTAATAGTGACTGCTATGCACACGTAGAATGTGATGCTATTATAAAAGATAAAGCAACAGTTACTAGTGATCCTATGATTGTTGCTAATACAGTTGATGCTAGCTTAGTACATGAAGCTACTATTGGTAAAATAGCGGGAGAACAATTAATTAAATTAATGACTCTTGGTCTTTCTAAAGAGAAGGCTGAAGAAACAATTATTAATGGATTTTTAAAATAGTATAAAGTAAAATACAATTATTGACAAAAAGAACAATATATGATACAATTTTTGACGTTAAGGGGGAATTATTAATGAAAATGGATGAAATGTTAGAGAAAATTCTAAATGGTGAAAGAGATATTGAAAATCTTAATATAAATTCCGATGGTACTTTTTCAGATTACCATGAAGACTATTTTTACTGCGGTAAAATAACTGATAAAGGCGTAGTACTTTTATCTGGTTATGATGAAGTGTTGTGCTGGGATATAGCGTCTGATTGTCGCTGCTCAAGAACTATAGACATAAGAACATTTGATGGTTTAGCTATTAAAGGATCTAATTCTATTGATTATCAAGTTGTTTGCTCTACAGGTTCAAGAGACTTTAATGTTACTAATAAACTTGATGATAAGTATAAAAATCTATCAAATGGCTATGAAGAACTTATAGATAGAGTTAATAGCGGTTCTTCTGAAGAAGATTTAAAAGAAGAATATGGTTTTGATAGTGTAGAAATCAGAAGAAAAGATATTAATTCACTTAAAAAAAGCAACTAATAATTAAGTAAAAAAAAGAAGCTTTTGCTTCTTTTTATTTGTTAATTCTAGTGTATTAATGATTTGAACGTTTTAATTATGTAGCAATTTAAGTACAAGATATTGACAAATGGTACAAAATGTGATACAATTTATACATCAATATGAGGTAGCAAGAAGTAAAAGGGGGAAATATAAATGGAAAGAGAAAGAGATAATTTAAATAAAATGGAAAACAATAATATAGACAGAAAAGAAGTTAAAAAAAGAAAAAAAGAAAGAATAGCTGTAATATGTTTAGCTGGTGTTTTATCTGTTGCAGGATTTAAAATCGGAAAAGATATTACGCGTATAAAAAAACAAATTAGTGCTGAGAAACTATCTGAAATTACATATCGTGAACTTTCTGATGATCAAATCGATTCTTCTAATGTAAGAACTTATGAAGTTGAAAGAAAAGATGATGCTTATATAGTTCGTCTATATTCTGTTGTAGATGCTTATTTAAATACTTCTAGTGATGGAAGAAGTTATTATACTGTTCCTGTAGGATATTCTATAGTAGACGAAAAGTATGGTTCTAAACTAGAAGGAGAATATAGAGTAAACATAGATAATGGAGAATACAATGTATATGGTATTAGACATGAAACTTTTACTTATCCTGCTGTGAAGAATACTTCAGTTATTACTTATACAGATGAAAATGGTAAGGAAGTATCTGTTGAACAAGAAACTTATAGGTGTACTCATGGAGGAGTTTTAACCAAAGATAATTATGAGCTTGTTTTAGAACACTATTACTTCAATATCGATGATGAAAATATAAAAGAAAGAGTTATATCTGCTGTTAATAAATATAATAAAGAAAACAATACTTTAACTAGAAAATAAGAAGCGAAATGCTTCTTATTTCTTGACGTTTGTATATAAATATGGTACAATATGTATATCAATATGAGGTAGGCAACATTCATTATTCAAATGAAGGGGGAATGTTATAATGAAGAAAGAAATTAATAATAAAGATTTAATTGAAACTAAAAAAAGATTAGGAGAGAAAATTGCTCTTTTAGGCTTAGTAGGTGTACTTGGACTTGGTTTATTTGGTACTTCTAAACAAGCTGAAAGAAAAACTGATAATAAACCAAGTAAAGAAATTACTCTAGGCATGGATGAACTTCTAAACGAAAGAGCTGAACGTCTTTTAGAAATTGGGTATGGTAAAGGAATGTCTAAAGAAGAAATTATTAGAGAATTAAAATGGTTAAATAGAATAGATGATAATACAAATGATAGTAAAAAAGAAGAATCTTCTATTCCTACATATGAAGTAGAAAAAGAAGAAGATAATCTATATAGAGTTACTTTTTATTCTGAATTAACAGCTGCTAAAAAGATAGTTTCATCTAATAGCTTTGTAACTGAAAATGGTGTTGAAGTTACTGTTAATAGAAGCAAATATGAAGCTCCTGAAGGATTTAAATTAGTAGGTGAAAAATATGCTGCTAAAGATGGTAAAACATATTACGCTCGTGTATATAATGGTAACATAAATGTAGTGGAAGCTGCATCTGAAACAACTACACTTCCTGCTGCTAAAACTACTAGTTATGTTACTTATACTGATGAGAACGGTGAAAAAGTAACTGAAACAACTACAACTTATTATTGTCCAAATGGAGGAGTTTTAATCGGTACAAATGAAGTTATAACTAGAAACTATTTCTTTGATGTTACAAATGCTGAAATAATTAGTAAAGTTGAATCAGCAATTAATGAATATAATAAAGAAAATAATTCTTTAATTAGAAAATAAGAAGCAGTAATGCTTCTTTTTTGTTGACTTATATATTAATTATATATAAAATATTTGTAATATTTAAGGGGTGAAGATTATGATTAATGTAAAAAAAGACTTAAATATTTTTAAAAGAGAAGTAGATAGTAGACTAAGTAGTAATAAAAGTTATGATGATAAGGAAAAGGAAGTTATCTTATCTGAATTAGCTATTCAAGAAGTAATAAGTGAATTTGATAAACAAATTGAAAAAGATGCTAATGCAAATGAATACTATAATGGTGTACTACTTTATGTTAGAGAAGCTCTTAATAAACTTAGAAATGGTGATTATTTAAAACCTATGAAAAGAAATAGGATAGTTAGATATATTTATTCATCTTTATATTTATTATTTAGCTTTGCAAATGTTTATACAGCTGGTGAAAGTTATTATAAGATAGAAAACGGAGATGCTTTTGATTCTAGAGAACTACATGGAACTGCTATGGTTTTATTTATAATTTTTGCTGCAATGTGTATACGTCAGTCTAAAGGAATGTATGATGATGCATTACTATTTTCTGAGTCTATCGATGAATATAAAAGAATATTAAGTAAAAAGAATGATCTTAATAATACAACTGTTAAAAATTAAAATATTGCATTTTTGTGAAAAGTATAGTATACTTTACTTACTTAACACGAAAGTGTTTTTTTTATGGAGGAGTTATGAAAAAACTAATTGGCTTCTTTAAGGGAGTTAAAAAAGAAGGAAAAATGGTTCGTTGGCCTAATGCTAAAGACTTACTTAAGTATTCTTTAATGGTATTAATACTTATGTTATTCTTTGGAGGATTTTTCTATTTACTTGATGTGTTATTTACATTATTGAAAGGATTGATTAACTAATGGAAGAGCAAAAATTATGGTATGTT
>JAEEZR010000021.1 GCA_016292035.1 Caryophanales bacterium | reverse complement strand
TGTGTTATTATTTATGTCGGTTACGTATTTTTGTAACTAAAAATATTAGTGGAAGAGTACTGGATTATCTCGATATAACCACTCGCGAAAGCAAACTTAAATATTTTATAGGAGGTGTTTTTCGTGGCAAAGAAAGTTACTAAAGTTGTTAGTATTCAGTTACCTGCAGGTGCTGCTACACCAGCTCCACCAGTTGGTACTATTTTCGGACCTTTAGGAATTAACTTAGCAGACTTCTGTTCTAAATATAATGACGCAACTAAAGATAAACGTGGAGATATTATTCCATGTGAAGTTACTATTTATGAAGATAGAAGTTTTGACTTCGTACTTAAAACTCCACCAACTCCAAGCCTACTTTTAAAGGCTGCTGGAATTCAAAAAGGTGGCGTAAAAGGAGCAAACGATGTTGTTGCTACAATTACTAAAGATCAATTAAGACAAATTGCTGAAACTAAATTACCAGATTTAAATACTAAAGACATAGAAGCTGCTATGAGAAGTGTTGCTGGTACAGCAAGAAATATGGGTATAGCTGTTAAAGGTCTTAACGATGCTGAAATGGCTGAACAAGCAGCTGAAGCTGCTGAAGCAGAAAAAGAAATGGCTAAGTTAGATGAAGAACTTGCACAAATGGAAGAAGAAGCTAAAGAAATGGCTGATAAAGATATACCTGAAGTTGAATCTACTGAGCAAACTACTGCTGAAGAAGAAAAAACAGAAGAATAATTTAATAAATATAATAAAGTCGAGTATTAATGATATAATCCTATGTACCACGTAAAGGAGGTAAAAACATGAAACGTCATGGTAAAAATTATGTGGAAGCTTCTAAAAGTGTAGACAAAACTAAAGCTTACACTGCTAAAGAAGCGGTTAAACTAGTAAAATCTCTTTCAAAAAGAAAATTTGATGAAACTGTTGAAGTAGCACTTAATTTAAATATTGATACTACTAAAAGTGATCAACAAGTTAGAAGTTCTTTTACACTTCCTCATGGAACTGGTAAAACTAAAAGAATTTTAGTTGTTACTAAGACTAAAGCAGAAGAAGCTAAAAAGGCTGGAGCTGACTTTGTTGGTGCTGAAGACATGATCGAAAAGATTTCAAAAGAGAACTGGTTTGATTTTGATACTATGGTTGCTACACCTGAAATGATGGTTGAACTTGGTAAGATTGGTAAAGTTTTAGGACCTAAAGGTTTAATGCCAAACCCTAAGACTGGAACAGTTACTACTAACGTTGAAGCTGCTATTGAAAGCATTAAAAAAGGTATGATTGAATATAGAGCTGACAGCGATGGTAATGTTCATGCTATTATTGGTAAAGTAAGTTTTGATGAAAAGAAACTAGAAGAAAACTTAGTTGCTTTCATTAAAGAAGTTATCAAGAATAAGCCTACAGGTGTTAAAGGAACTTTTGTTAAGAACATATCTGTTTCTAGTACAATGGGTCCTGGCATCAAATTAGATGTTCAAGAATATCTATAATTTAATATTTACAAATTAAAACAAATGTAGTAAAATACATTTTGTTAGTTATCCGAAGACAGTAGGTTGTTAGTAAATCCTACCGAGGAATTCTTTTTAATAAGTTTTCCTCGAGTGCGCGGAAAACTTATTTTATTATTTATAAGGAGGAAAAATGGCAAGTGAAAGAAATCTTAAACTTAAAAAAGACCTTGTAGATGAAATTAATGCTAAAATTGATAATTCTAAAACTATTTTATTAGTTGATTATCAAGGAATGAGCGTTGATGAACTTTCAAGTCTTAGACAAAGTTTAAAAGATAGTGGTAGTGATCTTAAAGTTTATAAAAATACTTTAGCATCACGTGCTTTCGAAGAAAAAGGAATCAAGTTAGATGACTATATGACTGGTCCTAATGCATTCATTTTTAGTAGTGATATCATTGAACCTATCAAGTTAGTTAGTAAAGTAGCTAAAGATAATGAAAACTTAACTATTAAAGCTGGCTATATTGATGGAGCATTCGCTGATTTAAATACTATTAAAGAATACTCTAATATCCCTAGCTACGAAGGATTACTTACTATGTTTGCTGGTGGTTTAATAGAGCATGTTAAGAACCTATCAATAGCACTTAATTTATATGCCGAAAATTTAGAAAAAGGAGGAGATAAATAATGGCAAAAATCGAAAATAAAGATATAATCGAAGCAATTAAAGAAAAAACTATTCTTGAAGTTAAAGAATTAGTTGATATGATGAAAGAGGAGTTTGGTGTTGATCCATCTGCAGTAGCAGTAGCTGCTGCTCCAGCTGCAGGTGCTGCAGAAGCTGGAGATGCTGATGCATCTAAGAACGTTGTTCTTACAGCTGCTGGTGACCAAAAATTAAACGTAATTAAGGTTATCAGAGAAATAACTGGTCTTGGACTAAAAGAAGCTAAAGATTTAGCTGACAATGGTGGAACAGTTAAAGAAAACGCTTCAGCTGATGAAGCTAACGAAATCAAAGCTAAACTTGAAGAAGCTGGCGCTACAGTTGAACTTAAGTAATTAGTTTTATAACAAATTTAAGCCTTTTCAAACAAAAAGGCTTTTTTGCGTAAATAAGGAGGGGATTTATATGAATCATTATTTTACTAATAATGAAAATTTAAAGAGTGAATTTAGGACTATTAATTTCAGTTATAAATCCACTCCTTTTGCGTTTTTATCAGACAATGGTGTTTTTTCAAAAAATGAAATTGACTATGGATCACTTGCACTTTTAAATACTTTCTTAGATAGAGAAAAAGAAGGTAAAGTGTTAGATGTTGGATGTGGTTATGGATTTCTTGGAATAGTTATTTCTAAGATTAATAACTGTGAAGTATTAATGATTGATGTTAATAAAAGAGCTGTGCATTTAACAGATATGAATATTGACAGTAATAAAGTTAATGCAAAGGCACTAGTAAGTGACGCTTATGAAAAGGTAGAAGGAAAGTATGACTTAATAATTACTAATCCACCTATCAGAGCTGGTAAAAACAAAGTACTAGAAATACTTTTAGGAGCTAGTGAACATTTAGTAGATAATGGAAGACTTTACTATGTAATTAGGAAAGATCAAGGTGCTAAAAGTATTAGTAAAATACTCGAAGAAACATATGAAGTTGAATTATTAAAAAAAGACAAAGGTTTTTATGTATACTTAGCGCAAAAGCGTTGACTTGTTTACAAAAACCTGATAAAATTATAAATTGCGAAACATGTATGTTTTTTAACTTACATCCTCGCTTTTAGATCTAAAGATTGGGGTGACAAGATGTCTTACAAAGTTGAAAAATTTGGAGACTACAGAGAAAGAAGAAATTTCTCTAGAATCAAAAACAAGTTTGAACTTAATAATCTTCTTGAGGTTCAAACAGAATCATTTAAAGAGTTTTTGAATGAGGGTATCAAAGAAGTTTTTGAAGATATTTCACCGGTTGAAAGTTTTAGTGGAAGCCTTTCACTTGAATTTGGTGAATACACTTTAGAAAAACCTAAATACACTGTTCAAGAAGCTAAGCAAAGAAGAGTTACTTATGCTGCACCTTTAAAAGTTAAGGCAAGACTATTTATTAACGAAACTGGTGAAGTAAAAGAACAAGAAGTCTTTTTAGGAGACATTCCTTTAATGACTGACAATGCATCATTTATAGTTAATGGTGTAGAAAGAGTAATTAACTGTCAATTAGTTCGTTCACCTTCTGTTTATTTCAAAAAGGAAATAGATAAAAATGGTAGAAATATTATTACTAATGAAGTTATCCCTACTAAAGGTACATGGCTAGAATATGAGATGGATGCTCGTAATATTTTCTATGTAAGAATAGATAGAACTAGAAAAGTTCCTATTACTACATTCTTAAGAGCACTTGGTTTATCTAGTGATGAGGATATCCTAAAGGTATTCGGAGAAGATGAGTATTTAGTTAATACTATTGAAAAAGATAGTACTAAGAATACTGATGAAGCATTAATTGAAATCTATGAAAAATTAAGACCAGGTGAACCTGCTACTCTTGATTCTTCTAAGAACCAATTAGTAACTAGATTCTTCGATAAGTTTAGATATGATTTGGCTAAAGTAGGTAGATATAAGTTCAATAGAAAGCTTAATGTCGTTGATAGACTTCTTAATAATAAATTAGCTCAAGATATTAAAGTTGATGGTAAAGTAATCGCTAAAAAAGGTGATGTAGTTACTAAAGAACTTTTAGAAACTTTAAAACCTATATTTGAAAGTGGATATGGAGTAAAAGAAGTTAAAATTAATGAAGACTTAGATACTTATAATAAAGTACAAGAAGTATTAGTATACGCTAATGATGGAAGTAATAAGATTATTAAAGTTATTGGTAATGATCAATCTATTGATACTAAGAGACTTACTATAAGTGATATTTATGCATCTGTTTCTTATTTCTTAAATTTACATTATGGAGTAGGAAATGTTGATGAAATAGACCATTTAGCTAACAGACGTGTAAGACAAGGTGGAGAATTAATTCAAAACCAATTTAAAGTTGGTGTAGCTAGAATGGAAAGAGTTATTAGAGAGAGAATGACTACTCAAGATATTGATACAGTTACTCCTAAGACTCTAATTAATATTAGACCAGTTACTGCTGCTTTAAAAGAATTCTTTGGAAGCAGTCAGTTATCTAAGTTCATGGATCAAATTAACCCACTAGCTGAACTTTATGATAAACGTAAACTAAGTGCTTTAGGACCTGGTGGTCTTTCTAGAGACAGAGCAGGAATGGAAGTACGTGACGTTAATAGTTCTCACTATGGTAGAATTTGTCCAGTAGAAACTCCAGAAGGACAAAACATAGGACTTATTACATCATTAGCTGGATATGCTAAACTTAATGAATATGGATTTATAATGACTCCATATAGAAAAGTTAAGAATGGTAAATTAACTGATGAAATAGTTTATATGACAGCTGATGAAGAAGAAAACTATTATATTAGTCCAGCTACTATTGAAGTAAATGCTAAAAATGAAATCGTAGCAGAAGAAGTTCCTGTTAGATATAATAGAGATAACTTATTTATTCAAAGAGAAAAAGTTGATTTTACTGACGTTTCTCCTAGTCAAATAGTATCTGTTACAACTAGTATGATTCCATTCTTGGAACACGATGATGCTCACCGTGCTCTAATGGGTGCTAACATGCAAAGACAAGCTGTACCACTTCTAAAGACTGAAGCTCCAATAGTTGGAACTGGTGTAGAATACTATGCAGCAAAAGATAGTGGTGTAGTTGTTAAATCTACTATTGACGGTGTAGTTGACTATGTTGACTCTAAGAAGATAGTTATTAAGAATTCAAAAGAAAAAGAAGAATATCCATTAATGGCTTATGAAAGAAGTAATGCTGCTACTTGTTATACTCAAAAACCTATCGTAAGAAAAGGTGATGAAGTTAAAGCTGGTAGTATCATAGCTGATGGACCTTCTACAAATAAAGGTGAAATATCTTTAGGTAAAAACTTAACTGTTGCATTTATGACATACAACGGATATAACTATGAAGACGCTGTAATATTAAATGAAAGAATGGTTAAAGATGATGTTTTAACAAGTGTACATATTGAAATGCTTGAAGTAGAAGCTAGAGATACTAAACTTGGACCTGAAGAATTCACTAGAGATATTCCTAATGTTTCTGAGGAAGCAAGAAAGAATCTAGATGAAAATGGTATCATTAGAATTGGTACTGAAGTTAAAGAAAATGATATATTAGTAGGTAAGATTACTCCTAAAGGAGTTCAAGAACTTACAAGTGAAGAAAAATTACTTCATGCAATCTTTGGTGAAAAGACTAGAGAAGTAAGAGATACATCACTTAGAGTTCCTCATGGATCAAGTGGTATCGTACATGATGTACAAATCTTTACTAAAGAAAATTCTGAAGAAATACCTGCTGGTGTTATAAAAATCATAAGAATTTACTTAATTATGAAGAGAAAGATGCAAGTCGGAGATAAGATGAGTGGACGTCATGGTAACAAAGGTGTCGTATCATTAATACTTCCAGAAGAAGATATGCCATATCTACCAGACGGAAGAACAGTAGACGTTATCTTAAACCCACTAGGTGTTCCATCTCGTATGAACCTAGGACAAATCTTAGAAGCTCACCTTGGTATGGCTGCTAGAACACTAGATGTTCATATAGCAACTCCAGTATTCGACTCTACAACAGTAGACGACATTAATGCAATGACTAAAGAAGCAGGACTAGATCCAGACTTCAAGACATGGCTATATGATGGACGTACTGGTGAAAAGTTCGACAAACGTGTTAACGTTGGTGTAATGTACATGATCAAACTTAACCACATGGTTGATGATAAGATGCATGCTCGTTCAACTGGACCTTACAGTTTAGTTACACAACAACCTCTTGGTGGTAAAGCACAGTTTGGTGGACAAAGATTTGGTGAAATGGAAGTTTGGGCTCTATACGCTTATGGTGCAGCTCATGTACTTCAAGAAGTATTAACAATCAAATCTGATGACGTTTTAGGACGTGTTAAAGTTTATGAGCAATTAGTTAAAGGTAAACCAGTAGATCAAGCTGGAGTTCCTGAAAGCTTTAGGGTATTAATTAAAGAATTCCAAGCTCTAGGACTAGATATATCTGTTCTTACTAAAGATGGTATTAAACAGTTAAAAGATCTAGAAAAGAATGAGGATGAAGAAGAAGATACTCCACTTAATATAGAAGAAGTTTCTGATAAAGAAGAAGCTGAAGAACTAGAAGTAAGTGAAACTGAAGAAGAAAATGACGACTGGGAAGAAGAAGAGGATGAAGAAAGTTTTGATTTAGACGATTTAGAATTTCCAGGAGATGCAGAATTTGAGGAGGGAGAAGAATAATGATGGACGTAAACATGTTTGAAGGTATCAGAATAGGCATCGCTTCTCCTGATCAAATCCGTTCTTGGTCTTATGGTGAGGTTAAAAAACCTGAAACTATAAACTATAGAACATTAAGACCTGAAAGAGATGGTCTATATTGTGAAAAAATCTTTGGACCTACTAAAGACTTTGAATGTGCTTGTGGTAAGTACAAAAGATTAAGATACAAAAATGTAGTATGTGATAGATGTGGAGTTGAAGTTACTCGCTCTAAAGTTAGAAGAGAGAGAATGGGACACATTGAACTTGCAACTCCTGTTGCTCACATCTGGTATACAAAGGGTGTACCTCCTAAAATCGGTCTAGTACTTGATATGTCTCCAAGAGACGTAGAAGAAATAATTTACTTTGTAAGTTATGTTGTTCTAGATCCAGGAAGTGCTCCACTTGAAAAGAAACAACCATTATCTGAAAAAGAATACAGAGCTTACTATGAAAAGTATGGAAATACTTTCAGAGTTGGTAATGGTGCTGAAGCAATTAAAGAATTACTTTCTGAAGTTGATCTAGAAAAAGAAATAGAAGAATTAAAGAAAGAAATAGAAAAAGCTTCTGGACAAAAGAAATTAAAACTTGTTAAGAGACTTGATTGCTTACAAAGCTTCCTTGAAAGTGGTAACAGACCTGAGTGGATGATACTAGATGTACTTCCAGTACTTCCACCAGATTTAAGACCAATGATTCAACTTCCTGGTGGTAGATTTGCTACTAGTGATTTAAATGATTTATATAGAAGAATCATTAACAGAAATAACCGTTTAAAGAAATTACTTGAACTTGGAGCTCCTACTATTATCGTTCAAAACGAAAAGAGAATGCTTCAAGAAGCAGTAGATGCTTTAATCGATAACGGAAGAAGAGGAAGAAGCGTACAAGGTGCTTCTAATAGAGCGCTTAAGAGTTTATCTTCAATGCTTAAAGGTAAACAAGGACGTTTCAGACAAAACCTTCTTGGTAAACGTGTTGACTATTCAGGACGTAGCGTTATCGCTGTTGGACCAACACTAAAAATGTATGAATGTGGTATTCCAAAAGAAATGGCACTAGAATTATTCAAACCACATGTTATTCATGAAATAGTTGAAAGAGAATTAGCTCATAATATTAAAGGAGCTAAGAAATTAATAGATGCACAAGACGAAAGAGTATGGGATATTGTAGAAGATGTTATTAGGGAACACCCTGTAATGCTTAACCGTGCTCCAACTCTTCATAGACTTGGTATTCAAGCATTCGAACCAAAATTAGTTGGTGGTAAAGCCATGAGACTACACCCACTAGTTTGTACTGCATTCAACGCAGACTTCGATGGTGACCAAATGGCTGTACACGTACCTCTATCAGAAGAAGCTCAAGCTGAAGCTAGACTTCTAATGTTAGGTGCTAACAACATTCTTTCACCAAAAGATGGTTCTCCAATCGTTACACCTTCTCAAGATATGGTATTAGGTAACTATTATCTAACACTTGAAATTGCTGGAGAAGAAAACGAAGGTAAAGCTTATAAGAATCCAAACGAAGTATTAATGGACTATGAAAGAAGAAATATAACTCTTCATACAAGAGTAGTAGTTCCTGCTAAGAGCTTCAGACATAAAGTATGGAGTGAAGAAAACGAAGATAAATATCTAGTTACAACTGCAGGTAAGATTTTATTTAATGAAATTCTTCCTGATGCATTCCCTTATGTTAATGAACCTTCTATGGCTAACTTCGAAGGATTAACACCTGATAAATTCTTCTTAGAAAAAGGTACTAACTTAACTGAAGCAGTTAAAGAAATGCCTGTTGTTAAAGGATTTGTTAAAGGTGATTTAGAAAAGATAATAGCTCAAGTATTTAAGAGATTTAAAACTACTGAGACTAGTATCTTCCTAGATAAATTAAAAGATCAAGGATTTAAATATTCTACACTATCTGGTATTACATTTAGTTTAAGTGATATTCCAGTAAGTACTAAGAAAGAAGAATTAATAAACGCTACTAAAGAAACTGTTGAAAAGGTTAATAAACAATTCGAAAGAGGTTTAATAACTGATGAAGAAAGACATAACATGGTAGTTAAATTATGGCTAGATACAACTAATGATGTTCAAAAAGCAGTTGTTAGCGAACTTGACGCAGTTAAACAAGAAAACCCTCTAGCAATGATATTCTCATCTAAAGCCAGAGGTAATGCTAACCAACTTGGACAACTTAGTGGTATGCGTGGATTAATGGCTAAACCATCAGGTGGCATGGTTGAAATTCCAATCACTGCTTCACTATTAACTGGTCTAGACGTTCAAGAATACTTCCTTGGTGCACACGGTGGTAGAAAAGGTACTGCAGATACTGCTCTTAAGACAGCTGATGCTGGATACTTAACAAGAAGACTTGTTGATGTAGTACAAGATTTAATAATCAAAGAAGAAGACTGTGGAACTATCCAAGGTCTAGAAGTAAGTGCATTTGTTGATGAAAAATCAGGAAGCACTCTAGAAACATTATATGATAGATTAGTAGGTAGATTTACAAATCAAAAAGTAATTAATCCTGAAACTAAAGAAACTATTATTGGTAAAGGTGAATTAATTACTGAACCTATAGCTAAAAAGATAGTAGACGCTGGTATTACTAAAGTTGAAATAAGAAGCGTTCTAACTTGTAAGACACACAATGGTATATGTCAAAAATGTTATGGTAGAAACCTTGCTACTGGTAACCTAGTAGAAGTAGGTGAAGCTGTTGGTATCATGGCTGCACAATCAATTGGTGAACCAGGTACACAATTAACAATGCGTACATTCCACACTGGTGGTGTTGCAAGTGCTGACGATATCACTCAAGGTCTTCCAAGAGTTGAAGAATTATTTGAAGCTAGAATACCTAAGGCTAAAGCTACAATTGCTGAAATTGGTGGTAAAGTTACTAAGATTCAAGAAGATAAAGGTAAATATAAGATTTATATTACAAATGATGTTGAAGTTAGAGAACATGTTACATACTATAATGCTAAACTTAGAGTTGAAAAGGGAAGCGTTGTAGAAGCAGGAGATCCTCTTACTGAAGGAAGTATTTCTCCAAAAGAGTTACTTGCTGTAACAGATCCAGCTACTGCACAAGAATATATCTTAAGAGAAGTTCAAAAAGTTTACAAATCTCAAGGTGTTGACGTTGCTGATAAGCACATCGAAACTGTTGTTAAACGTATGATTTCTAAGATTAAGATTACTGATCCAGGTGATACTGACTTTGTTGAAGGTACAGCTGTATCAATGAGAGAATTTACTGAAAGAAATAAACCTTATATTCTAGAAGGCAAAGTACCTGCTACAGGTAAAGCTATGCTTCTTGGTATCACTAAGGCATCTTTAGAAACTGATTCATTCTTATCAGCTGCATCATTCCAAGAAACTACAAGAGTTCTTACTGACGCTGCTGTAAGAGGTAAGATTGACTACTTAAATGGTCTAAAAGAAAATGTTATCTTAGGTAAATTAATTCCAGCTGGTACTGGTGCTAAACAATATAAAGATATTGAACTTGAACTTAAAAATGAATTTATAAGTGATGATCCAAGTGAAGTACTTGAAGAAACATTTATGAACGTTGATAAGGAAGAAGAAGCATCAGAAGAAACAACTGAAGAATAATAAATAAAAGATATAGCTAAAAGCTATATCTTTTTTATTGTTAATTGTTTGTATATTTACATTTATTTTAAAAATGTTTTACATTTAGATTTTATTTGATATAATGATGACAGGTGAATAAAATATGAAGAAGCAAGATATAAATAATCTTATCGATGTTAATATTCCTTTTGATAATGATAAAATTTGGTTTTCTTATCATGAGATATGTCAGTTTGTTAATAATCGTTCATTAAAAGAGGGATTTGATAGACATTTTAATGAGTTTTCTTCATTTATTGATAAAGTTACTAATAATTCTTTACCATTTTTATTTAAAACTGACTTAATTGGTATATCTATTGATCCTGAGTCATATAAGTGTTATTTTACTTTTTCTTCTTCCGATTTATATTTTTATCTTGTCAGCAATTTATTAAAGGATAAGGAATTTAATCTAGAAGGCTATTCTACTATTGAATTAGATTCTCTTTCTAGTCAAATTAAGAAATTGAGACACGTTAGAACTCCAGACGAGTTGATGGAACGTTTTCCTCAGATTTATGAAGATATTTATGCTATTACTTTGAAATTCAAAAATCCTGAATTGATAAACATATATGAAAATTATAAAAAAGATATTTTAAATCTTAATGAAGTTCAAATTGATAAATTGGAAAATAATTATAAAATGAGTAAATGTGCATGCGATTTTTCTTATTTTATAAGTAGTGTATCTAATTATTTTAAATTAATTGTAGATAATTGGGATTCTATTACAGCTTGGATTAAAAATAATCCATTTGAAATCAGAGTTACACATAGTGATATAAAGAAAATAAATTTATATATTATTTATTGCTATATAACTCAATTTTTATTTTTAATTTCGTTAGATGATAAACTTGGAGCTCAGAAGGATGCTATTTTTATTAGAAAGTTAATAGATAAGTATAAAGAAAAGTATCCTAACGACAAAGAAAGTATAAAGTATAATTTAGTTCTTAATAGAGGTTTAATAAATAGCATGAATGAATCTCAAACTTTTAATATTAATCAAATTGAAATGTTTTTCAATGAAATAGTTGCTAAAACGCCCTTCTTAAATGATAAGTTAGAAGTACCAAGCATAGACAAGAATAAATCATTTGAAGAAAATATAGAGAGAATAGATACTTATTTATCATCATTATTAAATAATACTATTAATGATGATATTAATAATGGTGCTAGTGTTATATCTGATGATGAAATCAATAACAAAATTGATCAGCTTGAAAAAGAAGTTAAATCTAATGCTATTAGTGAAGTAAATAGAGGTCTTAAAGAGTTAATTCTTAAAAAGATTAAAATGGTTTTAATTGATATTAAGCCTAAAGCTAAGCAAACTGGTATAGGTTTATTTAAAAATTATTATATTTATTTTTATCCTAATGGTATGGTTGCGGTTGATAAACTAGATGGATATGGTGCTTTGTATATTATGCCAGTTCATATTTACAGAGAAGCTAGATATAAAAAATATTTAAATGATGTTAGAAATATTCCTGGTGTTGTATATGTAACACATAAAAAGAAAGAATGGCTAGAAGATGCTAGAAAATATATTCTTGAGGGAACTAGTCATTTGACTCAAAAAGATATTGCAGATAGTGAAATGGTAGCTTCAATTGATTTCCCTTATACTTTAGAAAAACTTGAAAAACTTCAAGAAGAATTAGAAAAAGAAGGTAAATTTTCTAAAAAAGTTGCTGAGGAAACTAAGAGAAGAGTAGAAAAGATTAAGAAACTTGAGAGTATAGATGAAGACCTTAAAGGTGAAGTGAATTATGATATGCCTTCTGATGAGTACAATGAAGAAGAAGAAGAGGCAGTAAATGATGATAAAACTTTTGAGGAACTATATGATTATTGGAAAAGAAAACACGGAAATACAAAGGTTAAAAGAAATCCTGTTGTAGCCGCAGAAACAAAAAATCGTGCAAGAGACGAAGATGGCAATTATTGCTGCGAACTATGTGGAGCTAAAAGTTTTATTCCTGCTGATTTTGAAAGTCATCATATGTTTGAACTTGGGAAAGGCGGAATAGATAATATATATAATACGGTTTGTTTGTGTCCTAATTGTCATAACGCTATTCATACAAAAAGAGTAACTTTATCTCAAAAGGCGATGCTATTTAAAAAAATAGAAAACCATCTCATAGAAAGTAATCCAGAATATTTGGCTAATTATTATGAAATGATTAGTCCAATTGCTAAAGATGAAGATGACTACACCTCTAGAAACGATGAGATTGATTCAAATTTTGCTATAATGTGGAATCAAGAAGAAAATAATATAAAATTAGATTAAATATGTTATAATGAATGTAGGAGTGATAATTATGGAAAGAAAATTTGAAAAAGGTACAATAGTACAACATTTTAAAAGAGAAACTATGAGCGAAGGAAAGCTAAATGAAGAACCAAATATGTATTTATATGAAATTATAGGTACAAGTAGGCATACAGAAAGTAAAGAAGAATTAATGATATATAAACCTTTATATCATACTGACTGCATTGATGGAGTGGACTATGCAGCTAGACCACTTGCTATGTTTATGAGTGAAGTTGATCATGAAAAGTATCCTGATATTAAGCAAAAATATAGATTTGAAGAATATACAAGAAAATTAACTAAGTAAAATTTACAGGAAACTGTATTTCTGGTTTATTACCCTAGAAATGTTTCCTGTTCTTTTTGTGTAATATATCATATGATTTAAGCATGAAAGGAGAAAGATTATGAATCAAGAAAAGATTGGTAAATTTATTTTAGAATGTAGAAAGAATAAAAAGATGACTCAAAGTGAACTTGCAGAAAAGCTAGGAGTTACTGATAAATCAATAGGTAACTGGGAAAACGGAAGGAATATGCCTGATTTATCACTATTTAAACCTCTTTGTGATGCTCTAGGTATTACTATTAATGATTTACTTAGTGGAGAAAAGATAAGCAAAGAAGAGTATCAAGAAAAGTTTGAAGAGAATATAGTTAATACTATTGATTACAGTACTAAAAAGATAGGTAAATATCATAATATAATATCATTATTATTTGTTATATTTGGTTTATTTGTATCTATAAGCGCTATTAGTATATTTCCTAGTGAAAGTAGTTGGGGATCTATTTATTCAGTTATAGGTGTTATTATATTTGTAATTGGTATTTCTAAATTAACTAAGGGTATTAAATACTACTATAGATTATTAATAATACTTGCTATTTTCCTAGGGTCACTATCAATACTTATGTTTACTGACTATATTAATGTTAAACGTAATAATGAAGCTCCTATGTTTAGAGAAAGTACTATGTATCTAGGTGGAGACGAAGAACTACTATATTATGACACACCATTTTATGATGTTATTAAATGTGGTGATAAGTTTAACATTGTTAAAAATAAAAACTATACACATGAAGAATTATTTGAATATTGTAGTAAATAAAAAAATATCAGCAAATGCTGATATTTTATTTTTCCATGCTTCTTAATTCTTTAGCAGAAACTCTAACTTTTTTACCATTCATAGTTACAGTTTGTAAATTTACTTTTTGAGTTTTTTTAGTTGCCTTTAATGAGAAAGGTCTATTATTTCCACTCATATTTTTTCTACTAGATACATTTTTAGCCATTATATTTGCCTCCTTAAACTTCTTATATAATTTATCATAAATTACTGGTTTAGTCAATGTTTATTTGTTATAATTTATGTAAGGTGATAGAAGTGTTATATATAGGAAGCCATGTAAGTTATTTAAAAGATAAACAATTAGTGGGAGTAGTTAAAGAAGCTCTTTCATATGACGCTAATATATTTATGTTTTATACAGGAAGTAATCAAAGTACACTTAGATTTCCTGTAGATAAAGATCTTACTAGAGAAGCTCATCAATTAATGATAGAAAATAATATTAATAAAGATAAATGCATTGTTCATGCACCTTTTATTATTAATCTAGCTAATTATGGAGAAGATAATACTAAGTTTGATTTCTATACTAGTTTCTTTAAGCAAGAACTAGAAAGATGCATAGAACTAGATATTAGAAATATAGTTTTGCATCCTGGAAGTTTTACTAATTTAACAAAAGAAGAAGGAATTAAGAATATAGCAAAAGGTCTTAACTATGTTCTTAAAGATATTGAAGGAGTAAATGTACTACTTGAATACATGTCTGGTAAAGGAACTGAAGTAGGTTCTTCTATTGATGATTTAAAGGCAATTATTGATTTACTTGATAAAAATGTTTATGAAAAAGTATTTGTATGTTTAGATACTTGCCATATTAATGATAGTGGGGTAGATATAGCAGACTTTGATAAGTTCTTAGATGAATTTGATATAAAGATAGGTCTTTCTAAAGTAAGATGTGTACACATAAATGACTCATATAACGAAGTTGGATCACATAAAGATAGACATGCTAATTTTGGATATGGAACTATTGGATTTGATAAGTTAATTAATGTTATTTATAATCCTAGATTAAAAGACATTCCAATGATTTTAGAAACTCCATGGGTTAATAGAAATGAGAAAGATACATGGGCTCCATATAAGTATGAAATAGAAAATATAAGAAACAAAAAGTTTATTGATTATATTAACCAATAAACTTTTTATATTTATTCCATAAATGATTTAGTTCATCATATGCTTCTATACTTAATTTATCTTTTAAATCATCTATGTATTTTTGTCCATTTCCATTTAATATGTCTTCTTTATTTTCTTTTACTGTTTTAATAAAAATAGATGCTTCTTCTTTAGTTATATAAACGTCATCATTGTCTGCAAAATTTATTACATCTTCTTCTTTTAAATCGTTTATATAGCTTTCTACTAATCCTTTAAACATATTTCCTCCTAGTAATATTATATAATAAAAGTATCAATACATGCCATTATTTTATTTCTAATGGTTAACTATTAAAACTTTTTGTTTGACATTTAATCGTTTAATGATAAAATGATTATAGTAGAGGAGGCTAAATATGAATGTTGATTTTAGCGAAATATTTAAAAAGCAAGAAGAAAGTTTAAGGAAGATTAGTGAGAGTGTTAACGAATTGGCTGAATTGAATGCTAAGGCAGCTCAAATGTGTAAACCACTTGATTTATCAGGCTTTAATGTTACAGAAACTCCTGAATTTCAAGCTAACTTAAATAAGATGAAAGAGTCAATGGAAAGTGCTAGAGAATTAAGTGCAAAGACAGCTGAAGCAGCTAAACCAATTGATTTATCAGGCTTTAATGTTACTGAGACTCCAGAATTTCAAGCTAACTTAAAAAATATGAGAGAGTCAATGGAAAGTGCTAGAGAATTAAATGCAAAGGCAGCAGAAGTAGCTAAACCAATTGATTTATCAGGCTTTAATATTACTGAGACTCCAGAATTTCAAGCTAACTTAAATAATATGAGAGAGTCAATGGAAAATGCTAGAGAATTAAACGCAAAGGCAGCTGAAGCAGCTAAACCAATTGATTTATCAGGTTTTAATATTACTGAATCTCAAGAATTTCAGGATAGTTTAAAAAGATTAAGAGAATCTATGAATAACGCTAGAGAATTAAGTGCAAAAACATCTGAAATGGCTAAGCCACTTGATTTATCAGGCTATGAAGATATTTCAGGTAGAATAAGATAAAAACTGTTGATTATACAACAGTTTTTTTATTGTTTGACTACAAAAATAAAAAACTCACATATGTGAGTTTATTTTTAATTATGGCGGAGACGGAGAGATTTGAACTCTCGCACCAGTTTCCCGATCTACACCCTTAGCAGGGGCGCCTCTTCAGCCTCTTGAGTACGTCTCCATGTCAATAAGTGACTACTAGTTAATAATACATTATTTTTCTTTTATTGTCAAGATTTCTCCTTCAATAAAAGTAGCTAAATTAGTTGGTAATTCTATTGTATGTTTTACTTTCTTTTGTGGAAGAAGTACTTTCCATGGTTTTAGATTATTAGTTACTTTTAGTATTTTATAGTTTTTATCTAAGTATAGTACATCTATGTTTTGTTTCATGAAAAAAGTATGAATACCATTTGTATTTTCAAATAAATATGCTTCTTTGATAGGTTCTTTTTTAAACATTAAACCTTTTAGTTTTTTAGTAAATGTATTCATTAAAATTACTTCTATTTTTTTAGTGTTTTTTTCTATATATTTCATGAGTATATAATAGCATAGCAAGTTGACAAAATAAAGATATTTTATTAAAATTATAATAGGTGAGAATATGAATAATAAGCGTGGTCAGGCACTTACTGAATACATATTAATTATAGCATTAATTAGTGTACTAGCAATTACGTTAGTTAATCTTTTTGGTGGTTATTTAAAGGATTCTATTACTAAGACTGGGTGCAATTTAAATGACCAAGAGTATGTTGCTGGTAAGAAACCAGGACAAGCTTATTGTAAGGTGGAGGATGAAGATGAATAATAAAAAAGGTTTTACGTTAGTTGAAATAGCTATTGTTATTGCTATTATAGGTTTACTAACTCTTGCTGTTCTTCCTAGAATTGCTGATATATTTGGAAGCAGTGTTAATAGGAGAATGAAAATTCAAGAAAATGAAGTAAAAGATGCAGCACTTATATATTTAGACGATCATTGTAGAAATCCATATGGTAATAAAAGGTGTACTTTAACTAGAAATAGTGATTATACATATACAGGAAGAGTTCTTGTATCTGATATTATTGAAGACGAATTAATAGATGAAATATCAATTCAAGGAGCTACATGTTCCGGTTATGTTGATTTTGTAAATGATGAAGCTTCTAGTGTCTGCTTAAGATGTGATGATGCTTATGAATCTGACTCATGTGAGGACGTTTAGTATGATAAATAAAAGGGGTCAAGCACTAGTGGAGTTTGTTATTATTCTTCCAGTATTAATACTATTATTTTTTGGAGCTGTTGATTTTGGAAGAATAGTAATAAGAAAAAATGAACTTGAAAATTTATCTAGTGATATTGTTGGTATGTTTAAAAATGGAGCTGATACTGCTCAGATGGAAGATCTTCTTAAAGAGAATAATAAAGATAATACTTTAACTATAACTAATAAAGATGATAATTATATTGAGTTTAAGATTAAAAGTAAAGTTAAGATTATTACTCCTGGTTTAAATAAAATATTGGGTGATGATTATAGTATTAGTATTAAAAGAGTGATTTATAATGAATAAGAAAGGTCAAAGTTTAGTAATGTTTATTATATGTCTTCCAATAATTATTTTAGCTCTTGCTTTAGTAGTTGATGTAGGAAGCATGTATAATGCTAAGATAAGAGGTAATAACTTACTTAGAGAAGCTATTAGAGATGATAGAGATATAGATGAATATTTCAAATTAAATGATTTTGAAATTATATCTAAAGAGATGAAAAATGAAGGGGCATGTGTTATAATTACTAGTAGGGTAAAAAGTGTATTTGGCACTATAGTTGGTATTAAAAACTATGATGTCAAGGTAAGTAATTGTAAGTAGGAAAAGAGGAAAAAGGATGGCAAAGGTAAATAAGACAATTTGTGTTTTTAGTCCTAAAGGTGGAGTTGGTAAAACAATTCTATCTTTAAACCTAGCTGGAGTTGCTAGCAGCATGGGACTTAAGACTCTTTTAGTTGATTTTGATGTTCATAATGGTAGTTTATCTGTTGTCATCGATGAAGATATTAGTAAGACAATTTATCACTTGACTAGTGATTTACAGAATAATAGATATAAAAGATTAGCTGATTATACATATAAGTATAATGAATTTATTGATATTTTACCTGCTCCTAGAGATCCTAGACAAGGTAATAAAATTCCTAGTAGCTATATTGATTTAATATTTGATAAAATTAGTAGAAATTATGATTTAGTTATTATAGATACTGAAAGCGCTATGAATGAAATGAATGTTATTACGCTTGATAAAGTGGATGAGATTTTGTTTGTAGTAGATAACGATATAATGACTCTTAAGAATACTAGAAGTATTTTAAATATTTTTAGTGATATAGAAAAAGATAACTTTAAAGTATTATTAAATGAAAGTATTGATTTTAAGAATCCTTATTTTTCAAATCAAGAGATTAGAAGAATAATAGGCGCTAATATCGATTATTACTTATCAAAAGGTTCTTATATTAAAGATATTACTAATGTTTTATATAAAAATAAGATTCCTTCTTTAATAGGTGCATATTCTAAGAAGTGTAAGAAAGATTATAATACACTAGGTCTTATTATAAATGATTTATGGAAGGGGGATAATGATGAAGAAGAGTAGTTTAGTAGATGCTTTTGAAGTTAAGAGCACTAAAAATGAAAAGACTTTTATTAATGACTATGATGTTTTCAAAGATAAGGTTTTACTTGATGAATTAAGAACTAAGATTATTGAAAACTTAATTGATAGTGATGTTCCTCAAAATGGATCATTAAGTGAATATATTAATAATGAAATTGATAGAGCTATTGAAGGGTATGATTTAACTAACTTAGAGAGAAGTCATATTTATACATTAATAGATAATGAAATTAATGGATATGGTCCTTTGACTGAACTTTTAAAAGATAAAAATATTACAGAAATAATGGTTAATGGTCCTGATGAAATATATATTGAAATTGATGGACGTTTAATTAAAGATGAAAGTGTATCATTTATTAATGATGAACATATTATTAGAACTATTCAAAGAATGATTCAACCTCTTGGTAGAACAATTGACCAAAGTAATCCTATGGTTGACTCTAGACTTAAAGATGGATCAAGAATAAATGCTATTATTCCTCCTCTTAGTTTAAAGGGACCAGTTATTACTATAAGAAAGTTCAAAGAAAGTATTAAGACTATAGATGATTTACTTAGAATGGGTACTTTAACTCCTTATATGGCAAGATTCTTAGAAGCTTGTGTTATGGGAAGACTTAATATGATTATATGTGGTGGTACAGGTAGTGGTAAAACATCACTTTTAAATATTATGAGTGGATTTATATCTGATCATGAGAGAATTGTTACAATAGAAGATGCAGCAGAACTTAAACTTAAGCAAGCACATGTTATTCCACTTGAAACAAGAGTTATGAATTATGAAAAAACTGGTGAAGTTACTATTCGTGATTTAGTTATTAATGCTCTTCGTATGAGACCAGATAGAATCATAGTAGGTGAAGTCCGTGGTAAAGAAGCTTTTGATATGCTTCAAGCAATGAATACAGGTCATGATGGATCTATGACTACAATGCACGCTAATTCATCTATGGATGCGTTGAATAGACTTGAGACTATGGTTTTAATGGGAGGTATAGAAATACCTATTAAGGCTATAAGAGAATATATTCTAAATGCTATTGATTTAGTTATATGCATTGAAAGACTTAATGATGGTAGAAGAAAAGTAGTTAGTATTTCAGAACTTGAGGATATTAAAGATGGTTCAATAGTTTTGAAAGATATATTTGTATTTAAGCAAGAAGGACTTAGTGCTAGAGGAGATGTATCTGGAGAATTTCTTCGTTACGACTTTAGACCTAAAGTATTAGATAAGCTTAGAAGAAAAGGTATTATTGATATAGATTATATATTTGAGAATCCGGAGAAGAAATAATGAAACAAAGTGGAGTATTAATTGAAATATTTGTTGTTCAACTTATTATAATAGCAGTTTTAATAGCTGTTCTTTTCTATGCAATAAAAGCTAGACGTTATTTCAATTTAGAAAGAAAGTTCAACAAGTATTCAGTTACTCCTCTTACTAATAAAGAAATAAGTTTTGGAGATAGAGTAGTTAACCTTTTTAATAGATTAATTAAGAAAATATCTTCTTTTATTTCTAAGAGTAAAGTTTTAAGTGACTATGGTAAAAGATATGAGAAACACATATCTTTTGATAGTTTAGAGACTACTAGTGGAATAGATTTTATTTCTATTAAGTTTTTACTTGGATTTATTACAGTTATTCTTTATATTATTACTTTAGCATTTCATTCTACTGGCCTTAGTGCTTATGGAATGATAGGATGCTTTTTAGTAGGTTTCTTTATTATAGATATATTTATTTACTTTATTTATAATAGAAAAAGAAAACATATCTCTGATGATTTATTAAAGGCTATTATTATAATGAATAATAGTTTTATGAGTGGTGCTTCTATTATGCAAGCTGTAGAAATAGTTAAAAATGAATTAGATGGCGCTATTGGGGATGAATTTAAGAAAATATATTTAGATATGACTTATGGCTTAACAATAGAAGTTGTTTTTAAGAGATTCTATGAGAGAGTTAAACTAGAAGATGTTAAATTTATTGCAACTAGTTTAACACTTCTTAATAAAACTGGTGGTAATATAGTTAAAGTATTTAAATCTATAGAAAGAGAATTTGTAGATAAGAAGAAATTAAATGATGAGCTTAAGACTGTAACTGCTGCATCTATATTTGTTTATAGATTTTTACTTGCAGTTCCTTTTGTTATTTGTTTTTTAATATACATATTAAATCCATCTTATTTTAGCCCTATGATGCATAATCCATTAGGTATTGCTGTTTTAGTGGCTATAGTGGTTTTATATGCTATCTATGTTGTAGTTATTAAGAAAGTTATGAAGGTGAACCAGTATGAATGATATTTTTGTAGAAAAGATTTATACTAAGAAAGCTATTAATAGAGTAAGAACTAAAATAATGCTTCTTGGTTCATTTAATAAGATGGACGCTATTGAATTTATGAATACTAGACTTATAGTATGTTTTATAGTTTTCTTTCTAACACTTATTTTTAGTGAGTATGCATATATTGCTGCACCCCTTATGGCACTTGGAGTATATTTTGGACTTGAATTTATATTCATAGATGTTAAAATTAAGAAGAGACAAAGTAAACTTGAAAATGATGCTTTATTCTTTTTTGAAGTATTAACTTTATCTTTAGAAACTGGAAGAAACTTAAAAGGTAGTTTAGAGTTAACTGTTAGAAATATTGATAGTGAATTATCAAGAGAATTTGCATACGCTCTTGATACTATCACATATGGTAAAACTTTAAATGAAGCATTAACTGATATGAAGAAAAAAATACCTAGTGATACTATTAATAATGTTATTTTAAATATTACTCACTCTAATGTACATGGTAGTGAGATAGTTAATACATTATATGCACAGGTAGACTATTTAAGAGATAAAAGATTATTTGAAGCTAAGGCTAGAATTGCTAAGATGCCTGTTAAGATTAGTATTATATCTGTATTGTTCTTTGTACCTATTATAATGTTACTTTTACTAGGACCAGTTGTATTAAATCTATTAGGTTAGGGGAATGTTATGAATTATTTATTACTATTAGAAGAAAATGCCGAAGCTGCAAGACTTTGTAAAAACTTTATTCCAGTATGGACTGTTATGGGATATGTTATTTTTGCTATTAAAGTAATAGTTCCTATTTTACTTATACTTACTGGAATGATTGCTTTTGTTAAAGCAGTTATTAATCAAAAAGATGATGAAATTAGTAAGAATAAGTTTTTATTAATTAAAAAAGTAGTTTATGCTGCTAGTGTATTTTTAATAATTCAATTAGTTGGTATTATAATGAATTTTGTAAGTTCTACTAGTTCATATAAAATATGTGCTACTTGTGCTTTAAGTCCTTTCTCTGATGAATGCTACATTAATAAAAACTCTAAGAGAACTCCAAGTAAGCCTACTACTTTGGTAGAAGAGCCTACTCATGATACTCCTTCAGATGAACCAGTAATAGATAATCCTCCTATTATTGAAGAAGAACCTATTATAGATAATCCTATTGAAGAAGTTACAGATGACGAAGATGAAGGTGAAGAAGATAAACCTACTACTATTAGTAAGATAAATGTTAAACCTTCATATACAGTGGAAGTAGGAAAGAAGATTAAAAGCTTATATTCACTAGAACCTGATAACGCCAGTGGAACAGTAACTCTTACTTCTAGTAATGAAAAGGTAGCTGTTATAACTAGTAAAGGGGTTGTTAAGGCAGTTGGAGAAGGAACATGT
Source organism: Caryophanales bacterium (assembly GCA_016292035.1). Taxonomy (GTDB): domain Bacteria; phylum Bacillota_I; class Bacilli_A; order RF39; family UBA660; genus RUG727. The sequence continues at coordinate 24,654 of JAEEZR010000021.1, read as the reverse complement.
ACTATTAGCATAGAAAGCGATAATGGAATTAAAGTTACAACTAGTGTTACAGTTAAGCCTAAGATTGAAGAGGCAATAGTAGAAGAGAATAACGATAATCCTGTTGATGTTTATTTCTTAAGAGCTCCAAGTGATAGTTTAAAGAATAATGAAGCTATATTAATAAAGACTAAAGATGGAAAGTATGTAATTTTAGATACTGGACACTCTAGTGATGTAACTTCAAATGACTTTTATACTAAATTAAAAGAATTACAAAATAATAAAAAAGTTGTAGTAGACTATATGATTTTATCTCATATGCATACTGATCATATTGGTAATGCTGCAGATATAATGAGTACTTCTAATATTACTGTTAAGAATCTTATTATGAAAGGTGAAGCTTATAAAAGTAGCGCTACTAATAAGTTAGTTAAGGCTGCTAATGATAATAATGTCCCTATTGTTGATGTTAATGAGGGAGAAATAATCAGTGTAGGAAAGTATTTAGATTTATACTTCTATAACGTTAATGACGTGTTTGAAAGTGCTGTTAAGTCAGGCAAATGTAGTAGTGAATATGTAGGAGTAGGATATACTAGTGATGTACAGTATGCTTCTAATTTTGGTACTAAGGATAAACCTTTATATGTTTATATAAACGGTTCTGAATTTGCTAGTGGTGAATATAAATATCATTCTAGTAGCACTACATCATCTATTACACCTAAGGGTATTAATGCATATTTTTATGCATATAAGAGAGATGGCTTAAAGAACTGTGATTCCAATGGTAACTCTCTTGGTGTACTTGCTAAAGTTAAATCTAAAACTAATAAGTATATGTATTTTCCAAATGATTTAGAGAACGTTGGATACAATATCTTCCCTGAAAGTGGAATATATGGCACTATGATGTTTAGTAGAGTTTATGAAAAAGATGGGTTTACTTTTGATACTAAGAAAAATGATTTTACTACATTATCTAAAAATAATATAAAAGTAGATTCTGAAAGTAAGGTAGCTAGATCTATTAAGAGCGCTATTGGAAATGATGTTAATAATATTTGTATATATCAAATGTCACATCATATTTATAATAATGCATATGATGCTATTAAGACACTTAATTTAAATAGAAGTGGTGTTTATGCTATAGCTACTTCAACATTTGATGGATATAACTTTGTATCATTCCTTCCTAATCTAGCTTATAATCATACTTTAAGTAAAACTACAAAGCTTAATATAGGAGCGCAGCAGGGAGTGTACTGTTATATAGATAATAATGGAACATGTAATTGTTCTTATAATTAAAAAAAGGATTTTTAAAATCCTTTTTTTATTCATATTTACTAGTTATTCCAAAATAGTCTTCTAAAGTTAACCAGTTACCATTATTATATAGTTTTGTTGCTAGTTCAACTCCTACATATCTAAAATGCCATGATTCATATATGTAACCTGTTTCATTTGTTTTTCCTTTTGGATATCTTAATATAAATCCATATTTATAGCAGTTATCATTTAACCACTTAGCTTCAGGAGTATTATCAAATGTATAGTCTATATCGTTAACATCGAATGCTAATCCTGTTTGATGTTCTGAGTGTCCTGGTCTTGCTGAATATGTGTCTGCTTCAGCTTGCCCATCTTTATTTACGTATCTATTATATATAGCTTCTTGAGTATCATAGCTTCTAAATCCACTTGATAGGTATATATTTAATCCTCTGCTATTAGCGTCTGTGAACATTTCATTCATAGCTGCTCTTGTTTCTGTAGTAAGACTTCCTGGATTATATGAACTAGGTAGTTTGTATGTTTTATTTGCTACTAGTATTCCGTCTATGTAAGTAATTCCATCTATTTCGTATCCTGTGAATCCTTTAGATGTAGTGAAGTAGTTTTTTGGAGTACTATCTGATACATCTTTACTTGTTTTTTGAACTACGTTTAACATAAACTTTTCTTTTTTAGTATTACCACTTTTGTCTGTAGCTTTATAGTATAGTGTGTAACTTCCAACTTTATCAAAGTCATATTCACCTTCAACAGTAGCTTTTATTTCTTCAGAGCTGTTATCTGTTACTTCTATGTTTTCTAGTAGATCTAAGCTATCATTAACTTCTACTAGTAAGTCTTTAACGCCTTTAATAGTAGGTTCTTCTTTATCAGTAATAGTATATTTACATATAACTGTTTTTGTTAGTGACATTTTATCTTTAACTTCTATTTCTTTTTCTATTGTTCCTATAGAAGAAGTATCTATTTCTTCTTTTTCAGTTACTACAGTATATTTATCTTCGTCAATACAATCAGTACTATAAGCCTCGCTGTTTAAATTTATTTCTTTTGTAAATTCAAGGTTTTCTTTAGAAGATAAATATAAATATACAAATAGCCCTATTACTAGGAATATGATTAATAGAAAGAATAAACTACTTACTTTTAATTTTCTTCTTTTTCTTGCCATTTTTACCATCCTTCTTTGATTATATTATATCAAAAAAATGATATTTAAGAACGAAAAAGAAAGATTTTCGTGCATATTTATGTAAAAACTGTTATAATATCTTTGTTTTGTTAAAGGGGAAATATATATGAATCTTAATTTTTTAGGAAGAGGTGCTGCTTTTAATCCTAAAGAGGGCAGCAACAGTGCTTATTTTATAGATAATGATGAGTTATTCTTAATAGATGCAGGTGAAACTGTTTTTACTAGTTTATTAAAAAGTAATATCCTTAATAATATTAATAAGATTAATATAGTTATTACTCATACTCATTCTGATCATGTAGGAAGTTTAGGATCTTTAATTCTATATGCTTTTTATGCTCTTAAAATACCTGTTAGAGTAATAGTACCTACTGATGATATTGAGTATATAGATAATTTAAAAACTATAATTAAATTATATGGTTGCTCTAAGTTTATGTATGAATTTGCTTATGATAAAATATTTGATGATAAATATAATAGTTTTAATAGTATAAGACTATTAGAAACCAGTCATGAAGAAAGTGTTATTAGCTATGGAATATTATTTTTTACTAGTGACGGTATTGTATATTATTCAGGTGATACTAATGAAACTAGAATAATAGATGCTTTGATAAATAGTAAAGAAAAGATTGATAAAGTATATATTGATACTACAACTACTAATTTTCCTGGAAATCCTCATTTATATTTAGGTTTTCTAGATAAGGTAATTCCTGATGATATGAAAGATAGAATATACTGCATGCACATTAACAGTGATGAATGTATAGAGGAAGTTAAAAAGTGTGGATATAATGTAGTAGAAGTAGAAGAATACTTAAAAACAAAAAAGCCGACTAATAAATAGTTGGTTTTATTATATTTTTAAAAAATATTTTTGTTGTAATTTATGGTACGCTGTAATATAATATTTCCTATCCGAGGGGGTTTTATGGAAAATACTAATTTAGATTTTGTTTTAAGGAAATTATATGACATTCGTGTTGAAATAATTAAGGAAAGCAATGCTTGTTCTGAAAGAGAAGAATTATCTGGTAAAATGAGCTATGATGATATTTTTAATGCTTATAAAAATATAGTTAAAGATGCTGATGAAAAAGATGTTGAGTATTGTTTTCAACAAATGCAAAACATTTATCTATTTTCATATGGGCATGATTATATTTTTAAGAATAAATTAAAAGCTGATATTTTTGGAACTGTTCCAATGGAAAAATTAATTTATCCTATGTTATCACAAGACGTTAAAAAGAAATATAGTGATGAATTTGTTGATTTGGATAATCCTAATTTAAAGCAAAATTTAAAAGAAATTTCAGATATAGTATTTATTTACACTGAAGTTCAATCATTATTATTCTTCTTATATAATTATGATTTTTTATTCCCAGAAAGATGGGAAGAGTTGTATAAAGGTACAAGTGATGAGATAATTAGAATACTTAATGAATCTGGAATGAAGATAGGGGATTTCTTAAACGAATTAGTTGATTATAAATGTGATTATATGATTGATGTATTTGGAAATATATCTAACTCAAGTTTAAGAGAAAAATACCTAAAAAAGATAGAAGAATTAAAAAATGAAAAGAAAGAAATAATTAAAACTTTCCATCATATTGATTTACCTGTAACATATTTCTTAAATCATACTATTGGTGATTTTAAAGAAATGGTTAGTCAAAAAGGTGATCAGGACGATGATTATAGAAGATTAAATCCAAACAAATAAAAAAGATGATTATTAAATCATCTTTTTTTATTCTCATCAGATGGTGCCGATTATAGGAGTTGAACCCATGATCTTCTGATTACGATTCAGTTGCTCTACCAGCTGAGCTAAATCGGCATATATGGTTGCCCATGAGAGATTCGAACTCCCGGATGTCCGAGTCAGAGTCGGATGCCTTACCGCTTGGCTAATGGGCAATATATTAAAAAAGCTTCCCTTAAGAGAAGCAATTTATTTAATTTGGTGACCGGTACGGGATTTGAACCCGTGAATGCACGCGTGAAAGGCGTGTGTGTTAACCATTTCACCAACCGGCCATCTGGTGGGCCTGGAAGGACTTGAACCTTCGACCTTGCGCTTATCAGACGCACGCTCTAACCACCTGAGCTACAAGCCCGTTTTTTAAAGACCTACTTAATTTTATAATATTTTTTTCTATTAATCAAGTATAAATTACTAAAAATGAATAAAAATGTTAAAAAATAGTAAAAATACTGTTATAATTAGTATAGTGATAGTTATGAGAAGTGTTTATATACATATACCTTTTTGTTCATCTATATGCAGTTACTGTGATTTCTGCAAGTTTTTGCATAACGAAATATGGGCAGAAGAGTATTTAAAACACCTTGAAAAAGAAATTGATGAAAACTATGACGGAGATGAAATAAAAACTATTTATATAGGTGGAGGTACTCCTAGTTGTCTTAGTATTGGTAATTTAAATAAACTAATGAGTATAGTTAAAAAGTTTAAAACTAATCATTTAGAAGAGTTTACTTTTGAAATGAATGTAAATGATATAACTATAGAAAAACTATTAATATTAAAACAAAATAAGGTAAATAGAATAAGCATTGGTATTGAAAGTTTTGATAAATATAACCTTAAATATTTAAATAGAAAGCATGAAAAAGAAGACATTATATCTAAAGTGGAGAAAGTTAAATCTTATTTTGATAATGTAAGTGTAGATTTAATATACGCTCTTCCTATAGAGAGTATGGAAACTTTAAGAAGAGATGTTAAAGAATTATTAAAGCTTGATGTTCCTCATATTAGTACGTATAGTCTTATTATTGAAAGTAATACTGTTTTAGGCGTTAAAAATACAAAGCCTATTAGTGAAGATTTAGACTATAAAATGTATAAGTATATATGTAAAACACTTCTTAAAAATGGTTATAAACATTATGAAGTTTCTAATTTTGCTAAAGAGGGTTATGAATCAAAGCATAATTTAACGTATTGGAACAATGAAGAATATTATGGATTTGGTCTAGGTGCGCATGGTTTTATTAGTGAACTTAGATATGAAAATACTAGAAGCTTTAATACTTATTTAAGAGATGAGTATAAATTTAATGAAATGTTTTTATCTAAAAGAGAAGATATGGAAAACCATATTATACTTGGTCTAAGAAAGTTAAATGGGATTGATATTGTAGATTTCTTTAATAAATACGAAACTAATATACAAGATGAGTTTAATATAACTGATATGCTTAGAAAAGGTTTCTTAAGAATAGAAGGACAAAATCTTTACATACCTGAAGAACATATTTACATAATGAATTCTATATTAGGAGAGATATTAAAACAAAAGTAAACTATATGTAAAAAAGATGTAACTAATTATTACATCTTTTTATATTATGTTATTATGTATATAGGAGAGTGAGTTTAATGAAAAGTAAAAAAGGTTTTACTCTTGTTGAAATAGTTATTACAATAGCTCTTATAGGGTTATTAATGCTTTTAGTAGTGCCTAATGTAACTGATAGACTTGCTAATGCTAAAAAGAATATGTTTTATGATAATGTAATTAATATAAGCACTTTAGCTTCAAATACTTATATTAATAACGCATCAGTTGATATAACTGCATTAAAAGAATTTGATCAAACTAATAATCCGTTAGATATTGATTTAGGAGAAGAATATCAATACTACGCTAAAGTAGATAGTGATGGTAATGTTATTAAAATAGAAGTAATGAATCATGACTTTTATTATTCTAAAGAAGGAACAGCTATTAAGAAAAGCAATATTAATAAAAGTGATATAGTTGAATATGGTGGGCAAGAGATGAGTTCAATTGATACTTCTAGATATGTATATTGGACAATAACTCAAGGAGGCAGTAATACACAATATAACAACTTATCAAAACCTTCAGTAACATACAATACTGTTGAAGAACTTGGTCTTTCACAGCCAGGAATATATATAAGAACTAAAATAAGTGAAGATACAGTACTTGGACATGAGGCTTGTTTAATATATAATAATAAAACATTTTGCTTAGAGCCTAATTACTGGGAAACAGATGGAGAGACAACAAAAAACAAGATAAAGAATGATATGGAAATGGCTTTTGGCACAACTGCTAGATCGTGCTACTCCAATATGGCTAACGCTGGCTGCGTCTTTGGTCTTGCTCAATGCAGCGTTTACGCTGACGAAGTTTACTGTAGCGATGGTTCAAGAATTTGCTACGTCAATTATAGGGGTATTGCTAAATGTATTTAGTTTTATAGAACCATATCATTTTAGTAAGAAATATTATGGAGTATAATAAAAAAGCTTTTGCATTAGTTGAGATAGTAAATGTTATTATTAATATTAATTAAACTAGCTTTAATGAAGTTTACTAACTTAGTAAACTTTTTTTATGGTATAAATTACTTATTTATTGTATAATTTATAAGTGAGGTTAAAAAATGAAATACATATTTAAATGTTTAAAAAAATATACTGTTTTAATATTATTAATAATAGTTCTTTTAGCTATTCAAGCTAAATGTGATTTAACACTTCCTATGTATACTAGTGATATTATAAATGTAGGTATACAAGAAGGTGGAATAGAGAGCATTACTCCTATTGCTATTAGAGAAAGTGAAATGAAGAAGCTTGTTCTTTATATGAGTGAAGATAATGCTAAAAAAGTAATAGCTTCTTATTGTTATCTTCCTAAAGGAGATAAAGCTAATATTAATAAGTATTCTATTTTGAGTGAAGAAGGACTATATATTCTAGATAGTGAAGAAGATTTATCTAGTTATTTTGCTAGCCCTATGATACTTTCTATTAGTTCTATGTATGGTATTAGTGATAATGAATATGTTAATTTAGATATAGATAATAGTTTTATTAAAAGTGGTATTATTAGTTATCTAAAGAGTGAATATAAAACTATAGGAATAGATACTGATAAAATACAAATGGATTATATTAAAAAAGTTGGTTTTAAGATGATTCTTTTAGCATTTGCTATTATGTCTATTACTGCTTTAACTGTTTATATTTCTTCAATAGTAGCTTCTGGTTTTGGAAGAGATTTAAGAGAAAAACTAGTTAAGAAGACAATGGATTTTGAGCCACAAGATTTAGCTAAGATAAGCAGCGCTAGTTTAATTACTAGATGTACCAATGATATTATGCAGGTTCAAGGACTTATTACTATGGTTCTTAGAATAATTATATATGCACCTATTATAGGTATAGGAGCTATTTCTAAAGTTAAAGGAAGTCCTTTATCTTGGGTTATTATATTAAGTGTAGTGTCTATATTTGTTTTATTAATATTATTATTTGTAATAGTTGTTCCTAAGTTTAAACTATTCCAAGATTTAATAGATAGACTTAATTTAGTTAGTAGAGAAAATTTAAGTGGTTTGTCTACTATTAGGGCTTTTTCTAATGAAGAAGAAGAGGAAAAGAAATTTGATAAAGCTAATAGCGATTTAACTAAGAATGGTTTGTTTGTAGGAAGAAGTATGAGCGTGCTTATGCCTACATTAACACTTATTATGAATAGTATTAGTATCTTAATAATATGGGCTGGTAGTAAGTATATAGACACCTTTGAAATGCAAGTAGGGGATTTAATAGCATTTATTAGTTATACTATGCAAATAGTTATGGCTTTCTTAATGATTAGTATGGTAGCTGTATTCATGCCTAGAAGCTTAGTGTCTATGAGAAGAATTAGTGATATATTTAATCTTAAGAAGAGTATTAATGATAAAGATAAAGTTAAAAAGATTGATTTAAGTAAGATTACTGTTTCATTTAATAATGTTAGTTTTAAATATCCTGATGCAGGTGAGTACGTTCTTAAAGATATTAATTTTGAAGCTAATGAGGGAGAAACAATAGCTTTTATAGGGTCTACTGGTAGTGGTAAGAGTACTATTATTAATCTTATTCCTAGACTTTACGAAGTTACTGATGGATCTATTAGTATTAATGGAGTTGATATTAAAGATTTGTCTATTAACTCTTTAAGAGATATTATTAGTTATGTTCCTCAGAAGGGTAAACTATTTAAAGGCACTATTAGATCTAATTTAGAGTTTGCTCAGAAGAAGAAAGATAATAAGAAAATTGATGAAGCTATTAAAGTATCTCAGTCTAGTGAATTTGTATATAAAAATGAAGTAGGACTTGATAGAGAAATTAGTGAAGGCGGTAGTAACGTTTCAGGAGGTCAAAGACAAAGATTATCTATTGCTAGAGCGCTTAGTAAGGATTTTAAGATAATTATATTTGATGATTCTTTTTCAGCACTAGATTTTAAGACTGATGCTGCTTTAAGAAAAGAATTAAAGAAAGTAACAAGTGATAAGATAGTATTTGTAGTAGCTCAAAGAATTAGCTCAATTATGAATGCAGATAAAATTATTGTTTTGGAAGAAGGAAAAGTAGTTGGTGAAGGAAAACATGAGGATCTTCTTAAAACATGTGAGGTCTATAAAGAAATTGCTTATAGCCAAATAGGAGGTGATAAGTAATGGGACCTAATAAGAGAATTGAAAGAGCAAAAGATATTAAAGGAACTATTAAGAATGTAGCAAGGTCTCTTAAGAGATATTATCCTGCTTTAATAATAATATTTATTTTTAGTATTATTAGTACTGTATTTACTATAGTAGGTCCTAAAGTTCTAGGAAGAGCTACTACAACTCTTTTTGAAGGTGTTATGGCTAAACTTTCAGGAATGGGTTCTATAGATTTTGATAAGCTTAAAAGTATTATCATAACTATTTTAGTTCTTTATATTATTAGTGCTTTATTTAATTATATTCAAGGTATATTAATGGCTAATATATCAAATAGGTATACTGAGGATTTAAGAAAGAAAATAAATAGAAAGATTGAAAAACTTCCTTTTAAATATTTTGATAAAAATAGTAATGGTGAAGTATTATCTTTAATTACTAATGATGTTGATACTATTAATATGAACTTAAATAGAAGTTTAACTGAGGTAGTTAGTAGCATTACTATGGTAGTTGGTATATTAATAATGATGTTTTCTATCAATGTTTCTATGACACTTGCTGCGATTGTTATTCTTCCTATATCTATGGTTATTAGTGCTTTTATTGCTAAGAGAAGTCAAAAATATTTTAAAGATAGACAAGATAACTTAGCAGAAGTTAACTCTAGGGTTGAAGAAGCACTTTCACTTCATTTGATTGTTAAAACTTATAATGGAGAAGAGAAGATTATGTCTTCATTAAAAGAGGCTAATGATAAGCTTTATACTTCAAATTATAAGAGTAATTTCTTTGGAGGACTAATGCATCCTATTATGAACTTTATAGGTAATTTAGGCTATGTAGTAGTTGCTGTTTTAGGTGGAATTAATGTAGTAAGAGGCAGTATTAAAGTAGGTGATATTCAATCATTTATTACATATACTAAGAACTTTACTAATCCTATTGCTAATTTAGCAAGTATATTTACTGAGCTTCAATCTATGATAGCCGCTAGTGAGAGAGTATTTGAATTCTTAGATGAGGAAGAAGAAGTTAAAACATCTAATCCTATTGTTCCTTTAAGTAGTCTAGGTTGTGTTGAGTTTAAGAATGTATCTTTTGGCTATGAAGAAGATAAAACTATAATTCATGATTTTAGTTTAAAAGCTCTTCCTGGTAAAAAGATAGCTATAGTAGGACCTACTGGTGCTGGCAAGACTACTCTTGTTAAACTTCTTATGAGATTCTATGAAGTTAACAGTGGTAGTATCTTAGTAGATAATATTGATATTAAAGATATGGATAAAAAGTATTTAAGAAAAGAGATAGGAATGGTTCTTCAAGATGCTTGGTTATTTAGTGGCACTATTAAAGACAATATAAAGTATGGAAAGCTTAATGCTTCTGATGAAGAGATAATAAGAGCTTCTAAAACTGCACATATACATCACTTTATAGAAACTCTTCCTATGGGATATGATACTGTTATTAATGAAGAAGCTAATAATATTAGTGAAGGAGAGAAGCAACTTCTTACAATTGCTAGAGCTATTCTTTCTGATCCTAAGATACTAATATTAGATGAAGCAACTTCTTCAGTAGATACAAGAACTGAGGAATTAATACAAAAAGCTATGGATAAATTAATGGAGAATAGAACATCATTTATAATAGCACATAGACTTTCTACAATTAAGAATGCTGATTTAATATTAGTTTTAAATGATGGCGATATTGTTGAAACTGGTAACCACACTGATCTTCTTAAAAAAGGTGGCTTTTATAGTAAACTTTATAATAGTCAATTTGAAAACATATAGTAAATCTATATGTTTTTTTGTATAATGGTGTTGGTGATAATATGAGAGATTTTATTGATCCTTTTACGTATAACTTTCCTAGCGTAGATTTACATGGGGAAGACAGAGTTGGCGCTATTACAAAAGTAGATGAGTTAATAAATGATTGTATCAGAATTAAAAGCTATGATATAATAGTAGTACATGGTAAGGGTAGTGGAGTACTTAAAAATGCTGTTCACGAATACCTTAAACGTGATAAAAGGGTGATTTCATTTAAGACTGATAATATGAATGATGGAGTTACTATTGTTAAATTAAAGGAGGATTTATGAAAAATAAGAAAGGTTTTACTTTAGTAGAGATAGTTATAGTTATTGCATTACTTGGGCTTTTAATGCTTTTAGTAGTTCCTAATGTAGTAGACAAGTTTGCAAATGCTAAAAAGAATATATTCTATAATGATGTTATTAATCTATACACTCAAGCTACTAGTACATATTTAAATAGAAGTGCTGATGATTTTAATACTTCTAAAGAATTTAGTCATGATGATAATCCACTTGATATAGAAGGCTCTGATGATTTCGAGTATTTTCTAGTAGTAAATCAATATGGTCAAGTAGTTTTCTTAACTGCTACTTCTAATGATTATCATTTTACTATTGAAGGAGATAATATAAAGAAGAGTGATATTAAGAAAAGTAATATTCGTAATGGATATCTAGAACCAACTGATACTAGACAACAATAAGCTAAGTATTCTTAGCTTTTTTTATACATTAAAAAAGGATAACTTATGTTATCCTTTATTTTATATGTACAACTCTTTTTTCTTTATATGTGTTGCCTTGATATTCAACTTGATATGTTATTTCATATTCAGCTTTTTTAGTGTTATCTATTTCATTTGCTTGTTTGCATGTTGTTGTACAGTCTCTTATAGTATATGACATACTACTTGGTTCTAAAGAATCTGTTACATCTACACTGTTTACTATAAACTTGATTGTAGATAATCCTAAATCAGGTATTTGATCTCCTTTATTGAATGTTGGGTTAATATAATATGAAGATCCAACTTTAATTGCTAGTAAATCAATTTCGAATGTAGTAGATGATCCTTTTAATTGATAGCTAATACCACTTGAAGCATTCTTTTTCATCTTTTCATATGCTGATTTAACAACTACTTCTTCATATCCTCTTGTGTCATCTATTGTGTAATTAGTATCGCTTGTCCATCCTATATATTTTAGGTTACCACCAGTTCTTAGATATACGTCATATCCAAATTCTCCAAACATATTCTTAATATTTAGTAATCTATCTTGCAAATATTTAGAAGCCCATGCTCCAAATCCAGTATTATAGTATGATGTTAAGTATTGAAGGTCTACTGCTTTAGGAGTAGGTGCTGCAGTCCAAGATACTTTAGCTATTTGTCCTATTTCAATTACATTTATGTTTGTAGGATTGTCTGGAACTTGATATCTTGTACTTACTTGAGTTGGTTCAGTTCCCTTTATAAATAAATGAGTTTCTACCATTTCAGATGGGGTAAATTCACTAGATAGGGCTACTGGTATAGTAAATAGTTCTATTTTTCTACTTACTATTCCGCTTGGCACTGTGAATTTAGCTCCAGTATTAAATATTCTTGGGTTTAAATATCCTAATATTTTTGATCTTTCAGTTGATGCTCTTCCCATTGTAATAGTGTAGTCATCATATATTTCATCATATCCCATCCAGTAAGTCATTGTGTATGTTGGGTTATATGTTGCTACCCATGAGTCTTGAGCTGTTTGTGAAGATAATCCATGAGCTCTTAAAACAGATGATTCATATGAACTTGTTCCTGTTTTAGTTGCTATTTCTGTTCCATATACTTTACCAGAAGAAGGTGTAACATCAAATAATATGTTTGTAATTAAATATGCTGTTGTTTCTTTCATAACTCTTTCTCTTGAGTATGTTTTTTCTTCTTCTTTTTTATTGTCTTTATATATTATTTTTTGTACTGAGTGTGGTTCAGTGTAGTAACCACCATTTGCAAATGCTGCATAAGCACCAGCTAGTTTAACTGGGTTAAGTCCTGGGTCAAATGCACCGATTGATGAAGGCTCTTGTATGTATCCATCATCATTTCCTGGTATAACACCAAGGGATGTACTAAAGTTCCATTTTTGTTCATTTGTAGTTGCCCTGAATGCTTGAAGTGCAGTTGTGTTTCTTGATTCAGATAGGGCTTTCTTGGCTGTTAATAATCCCATGTTTGTATTATCCCAGTTGTTTAGTACACCTCCTGTAGAATATTTTGTTTCTTCATCAAATAGTGGAGTAGCAGTGGACCAGTTTAGATATTCAAATGCTGGACCATAGTCTAGTATTGGTTTAATTGTAGATCCTGGGTGTCTTTCAATCATTGTTGCATAGTTGAATCCTCTTTCACCAGCATCTTTTCTATGCGCTCCTACAGCTATTAAGTGTCCTGTAGAGTTTTCTACTAATGCAATACCCATTTGAATCTTTTCATCTTTAAATTGATATCCACTTGATCCATCATATAGGGCATTGATTACATTTTGTTTTCCTTTATCTAAATATGTATATATTTCTAGTGGTACTTTATATGGATTAATATTATATTTATCAATTACTTCTTCAATAACTGTATCTATGTATCCTTGATATGGATTAGCAGTGAACACACTAGATTTTAACATTTTTTCTACTGGTATTTGTTTTGCTATTTCTGCTTCTTCTTTAGAAATGTATCCGTGTCTTACCATTAGGTTTAATACAATGTTTCTTCTTGCTTCAGCTTTTTCTGGATATACATATGGGTCATAAGAGCTTGGAGCTTGGAATAGACCTGCAAGTAAGGCTGCTTCTGGAAGTGATAAGTCTGAAGCACTTTTATTAAAGTATGTTTTTGATGCTTGTTCAACACCATATGCTTCATTTCCTAAGAATTCTGAGTTTAAATACATTTCAATAATATCTTGTTTTGTATATTTCTTTTCTATTTTAAATACTGATAAATATATATCTGTAAACTTTCTTAGTATTCCTGCAATACCTGAGTCTTCTGTTGATGTTAGGGCGTTTTTAGATACTTGCATGGTTAATGTAGAAGCACCACCTGCATTAGATTGTCCAAGTACTTGTCCAATTGATGCTTTTAAGAATCTTGCTATATCAACACCATTGTGTTGAAAGAAACGAGAGTCTTCTGTAGCTACTAAAGCGTCTATTAATACTTCTGGGAATTGATCGTAGGTTAGTTTAATTCTTTTTTCAACTTCTCCTGAATCATTTACATTCATTCCTAGTGTTGCTATTAAGTCACCCTTACTGTCATATATTACAGTAGAGTCTTTTTCATATAATAGTTTTTCATCAAACTCTGGTGCATTCTTAACAATATAATATGCAAAGAATACTACAGCACCTATGAAAACAATAGCAAAGAAAGTAATTAATGATAATATTATATATCCTATTTTTCTACTTTTCTTTTTCTTTGGTTTCTTTTCTTTAGGTTCTTTTATTTTAGCTGGTTTTTCTTTTTTTAATCTTAATTTAATTTTGTTTTTCTTTTCTTTCTTTTGTTTAGCTTCTTTAAAGTTAATTTTCTTCATAATTCTCCTCACATATATATGCTTCTTCAATTGCTTTTATATAGTCAAGTCTTGGCATATATCCTTCCTTTATAATATATCCTTTTTCCTCGATTAAATTTAGTGGAATACTTTTTCTTTCTTTTTTATCTATAAATTCTAGTAAATCTTCTCCTTTTAAAAGATAGAATTTATTATTTATAAATATAATAAGGAAAGCTATTCCTTTGTGTCTTATTATATTTCTTATATGAGTTATTTGGTGATTTTTTATATTACTTAGTGGAAAAGAAGCAGTGTTGTGGCATTCTTTAGCATCAAACTCTATATATTTTCCTTTATATATTCCAATATAGTCTAGAGTTGATATCTCACTAAATACTGCTTTGTCTATTAAAGTTGTTTTTTCACTTCTATAACTTACATTTAATACTTTAATAGGTGTAGGCTTTTTATATATAACTGCTGTGTCTTTATTTAAGTAGTATGTATTTGAATCATTTATTAAGTGTTCTAAGAACATACCTCTATTTTTGTAATTAATGTTTTTAAGTGTAGACACTTATATCACCCTTTAACATTATACTATAAAGATGAATAAAAATCTATTTTACATTTAAATTATAACTTTCTATGTAAATAAAACAGATATACTTGTAAATACTTTTGGGCGCTTAAAAATGTTGAATTATGTAGGTTTTTATGTTATACTTGGTAAGTAAAACGAAGGGAGGGAAAAAAGAAATGACTAGAGTAGAGGTTAAAAATGGTAATGTAGAAAATGCTTTAAAGAGATTCAAAATCAAAGTTCAACATAGCGGTGTCCCTTCTGAAGTTAAGAAAAGAAAAGAATACTCTAAACCAGGAGTAGTAAGAAGAGAAGCTAAGAAAGAAGCTATTAGAAACGCTAGAAGAAATAATAGAAGAAATAATTACTAAGGAGAATACTTATGAGTTTATATGAACAAATTACTTTCGATATGAAAGAAGCTATGAAAAGTCAAAATAAAGATACTTTAAGTACTATTAGACTTTTAAAAAGCGCTATTGATTTAAGTAAAATTAATAACAAACTTTCTGAAGTTACTGATGAACTTGTAATCGAAGTAGCTTCTAAACAAGTTAAACAACATAATGAAAGTATAGAGCAGTTTAGAAGTGCTGGTAGAGATGATCTAGCTGATAAATTAGTTAAAGAAATTGAAGTTATATCTCATTATTTACCTAAGCAACTTACTGAAGAAGAAATCATTAAAGAAATCAATGATATTTTTGATGATATTGTTCCTTTAAGTAAGAAGGATATGGGCAAAGTAATGAAAGAAGCAAATTCTAGATTAAAAGGAAAAGCTGATTTTAAATTTGTAAGTGAAATTGTTAATAAAAAATTTGATGCCATGTAGGCATCTTTTTTTGTAAAGTTTAAAAGTATATATCATATTATATATATTTTTTGGTAAAATATTTTTAGAGGTGTAATTTTATGAAAAGAAGTTTATGTAGTTTACTCCCACTTATAAGTGTAATTGCATTTTGTATAATAGTGGTTATTAGTATTTTTATTAAGGATAAATATGTTAATATTGATACTAATAGTAATAATAGTGATTCTCTAACTTCTAGAGAATACTTTGATTCATATTCTTTTTATAAACTTGTAAATGGTCAAAATTTAAATATTACACTTAAGTATTATAAAGATGATTTTAAATTTGAAGATAGTTGTTTTAAAGTATATTTTGATTTATTTATTAATGATAAATTAATTAAGTCTTATAGAGAAAATAGTCCTTATGAAGTTAAGACTTCTTCACTTGTATATACTTCTAATTATTGCTACTATGATAATACTGAAAATGATGATACTGATAAAGAGATAGCTTTAGTTAATGAATACATTAGAAAATCTTCTTTTGTAATTATGTCTGATAAAGAATACTTAGCTTTAATGCTTCCTATTGTTCATGTATCTTCAAATAGTAGTGAAGAAAAGGTAGTTATTGTTAATGATAAGCTAGAGAATATTTATTCATTTTATATTTTAAATCAAAAGAAAAAGATTAGTAGTTATAGGGGATGCTCTAAAACATATAATAATAGTCTTTATAGATTTAATACTAAGATGTATGAAAAAGATGTTAATGCTTTATATTATCTAGATATTGATGCTTATTTAAATGATGGTGTTTTGTCTATAAATGAGAATAAATTAACTGTTAGTAAAGATGAAGTTAAAATAGAAACTATTAATAGGTGTACAGGAAAGTAGATAATTCTACTTTTTTTGTTTGGTCATATAATTTATTGGTGAGTTTATGGAAAACTTATTTAATGATTATAGATGTTTTAAGATTATTTATACATCTAATAGAGTATATATATCTAATTTTAAAAGAATAGTAAGTATTACAAGTGAAAAGGTAATTGTTGATAGTAATAATGGAATTATTGAAGTTAAAGGTAATAATATAATTAGTAATAAACTTATTAATAATGAAGCTCTTTTTAGTGGTACTTTTAAGGATATAACTATTAATGGATAACTTTGTTTTAGTATGTATTGAAAATGAGAATGTAAGTAATGTTACTAATTATTTGTTTAAAAATAATGTTTATTTTAAAGATTTAAAGTGTATCAATAGTAGGATTTATTTAAAAATAGTAGAAAGTAGTACTTATTTAGTTATAAATCATTTTAGTAATTCCTATATAGTTAATCATGGTAATAAACAGATAAAGTATTTTTTTGTTAAACATTATATTTTTATTATAAGTTTTATTATATCTATTATTATTTTATATTTTCTTTCTAATACTATTTTTTCTATTAATATTAATACTTCAGATAATATTGTTAGAGATAGAATAATTAGTAGCTTAGAAAATAATAATGTAAGTGTTTATAAATATTTCCCTAGCAGTAATAGGCTAAAAATTATTAAAAGTGATATTTTAAATAACAATAAAGATATTATTGATTGGTTAGAGATTAAAAGAGTAGGTACTTCCTTTATTGTTGACTTAAATACTAGAAGTATAATATCTAATAGGGAAGAAGAAACTATTAGTAATATTGTTGCTAAAAAAGATGGACTTATTAAATATTTATATGTTTCTAGTGGCAGTAAAGTTAAGGAAGTAAATGAATTAGTGCATAAAGGAGAAGTTATTATTAGTAGTAATATTACTAAAGATGAAAAAATAGTAAACTCTGTTAAAGCTAGTGGAAAAGTATATGCTGAGGTATGGTATAAAGTTAATAGCACAGTTCCTTTTAAGCATACTATTTACTATAATACTTTAAAGAGTGTTAATCATATATACATGTCTATATTTGGAAAAAAGATTACTCTTGTAGGTAAATATGAAACTAATAATTCATTAAATAGTAGTAAGATTCTTATAGATAAACCTTATCTAAATTTTAAAGTTATTTTAGAAACCAAAGAATTATATGATTATAAAAAAGTTAATCTTTCAGAAGAAGAAGCTTATAATGAGGCTGTAAGACGAAGTGATAAAGTTATTAATGATAAACTAAATGAAGATGAGTATATTATTGATAAAAAAGTTTTGAAAAAGATTGCTTCAAGTAGTAAAATAGAATTAGAAGTTTTCTATAGAGTATATGAAAATATTGGTGAAGTTAGAAATGTAGAAACTTTAGAAGGAGAATAAAATGGTAAGAGACGCTATACTAGGATTATTAAAAGATTCTTGGCCTACATTAGTTATTTTTTTAACTATTATTGTTATTTTTAGAATATTTTATTATTTTAATGGATCAAGAAAATTTATATTGCATGAGGAAATTCTTTTAATTCTTTTTATAACTTATGTTTTACTATTATTTAGTTTAGTTACTAGTAGTGAAGTTGATTTAAGTAGCAGGGTTAATCTAATTCCATTTAAAGAAATACTTAGATATAAAGTAGGTAGTTATGAATTTTATAGACAAGTTATAGGAAATATAGTAATGTTTATTCCTTTTGGTTTCTTTGCTACATATTATACAAAGATTAAAAAGATATCTAGTATAACTGTAATAACTCTTTTAGTTAGTCTTACTATTGAAATAGTGCAAAAGCATATTGGTAGATGTTTTGATATAGATGATATTATCTTAAATGTATTTGGTGGTATATTAGGATTCTTTATTTATGTTGGATTTAATGCAATTAGTAAGAAATTACCTTCATTTATGAGAAGTGACGGTTTTCTTAGCTTTTTGTCGGTTTTAATTCTTTTAGCTTTTGTGCTATACTTAGTTGGTATTATTAGATTTGGGTGGTTTTAATGAATTTAGAGATTAATAATTTAACAAATGAAAAAATAGAAGAAAGTATGATTAAAAGAGTAGTAGATGCTACTTTAAAGAAATTAGATGAAGAAGATGCTATTGTCAGTATTACTTTAATTGATAATAAGAGAATACATGAAATTAATAGAGAATATAGAAATGTAGATAGAGAAACTGACGTTATTAGTTTTGCATTTTTAGAAGATGAGACTGATCCAGATATGGATATAGTTAACTTGGGTGAAATTTATATTTCACTTGAGAAAGCTCATTCTCAGGCAGAGGAATATGGTCACTCTTTTGAAAGAGAGTTATCATTTTTAGTAGTTCATGGTCTTTTACATTTATTAGGGTATGATCATATGACTAAAGAAGAAGAAAAAGAAATGTTTTCACTTCAGGATGAGATTCTTTCTTCACTAAATATAAATAGATAGGAGTAATAATGAGAAGCGGTTTTATTAGTATAATAGGAAGGCCTAATGTAGGAAAAAGTACACTTATTAATAGATTAGTTGGTGAAAAGATAGCTATAGTAAGTGATAAACCTTCAACAACAAGAAATTTAATACAAGGTATATATACAGATGATGAAAAACAAATAGTATTTATAGATACTCCTGGTATTCATAAACCAGTTCATAGACTTGGTAATAAACTTAATAATCAAGCTTATTATAGTTCAGATGATGCTGATGCATTAGTTCTTGTTATGGATGCATCAACTGAGCTTGGTAAGGGAGATAAATTTGTAATAGATAGACTTTCTTCAGTTGAAAAGCCTGTTATCTTAGTACTTAGTAAAATAGATAAGCTTACTAACGAAGAAATTCTTAAAAAGATAGATGAAGTAAAAGACATATATCCTTTTGCTGATATTGTGCCTGTTAGTAGTATTAAGAATGATAATATAGATAGATTACTTGACGTTATTAGTAAATATTTAACTGATAATGTTATGTATTTTCCAGATAGGGAAGTAACTAGTAGTTCAATTGAATTTAGATTATGTGAAATAGTCAGAGAAAAGATACTTGAACTTACTGATGAAGAGATTCCTCATTCTTGTACATGCGTTCTTTCTGATATGACTGAAGATGATAAAACTATTAATGTATATATAGATATAGTAGTTGATAGAGACGCTGTTAAGAAAATAATTATTGGTAAAAAAGGTTTAATGCTTAAAGAAATAGGTATGAAAGCTAGAGTAGAGATGGAAAATCTTTTAAAGAAACAAGTATATCTAGAATTATATGTAAAGACTCTTAGAAAATGGAGAGATAAAGAAAAATATTTAAATGAACTTGGTTTTAATGAATTTTAATGAATAAAAAATAATTATTCTTCACAATATTAAGTAGGTGATATTATGAAGAAAGATGATCTTTGGGAAAAGTTCAAAGAAAGTGGAAAAATAGAGGATTATTTAAATTATAGAAAAGAGAAGTAAGTATGGAAATCATTAATGTGGAAGGAATTGTCTTAAAGAGTGTTAAGTATAATGAAAGTTCTAAAATACTTAATATATTAACTAAAGAATATGGACTTATTGGTGTAATGGCTAAAGGTGCTTTAAAACCAAAGAGTACTTTAAGAGTAGTAAGTGAGAACTTTACTTATGCTAATTTTCAGATAAGTTATAAAAAAGATAAGATTTCCACATTACTAGAAGGGGATACTATTGATTATTTTATTAATATTAAAAGTGATTTAGAGAAGTATAGCTATTTAAATTACTTATCTGAGCTTACATATAATGTATATAAAGAATCAGAAAATAATGAAATATATGATTTATTTAAAAATGCTGTTTTAAAGATAGAAGAAGGATATGATCCTAAGGTTATTACTAATATAGTAGAAATAAAGTATTTAGATTATCTTGGTATAGGACTTTATCTAGATGGATGCGTTGTATGCCAAAAGACTAGTGTAAGTACTATTAGTCTTTCTAAAGGTGGATTTGTATGTGCTATGCATAAGGGTAATGATAAAGAATACTTAGCAAATACCATTAAGATGATAAGAGGATACTACTATGTAGATATTAGTAAGATAAGTGATCTTAAAATAAAAAAAGAGGTAATAGATGAAATAGATGAATTTTTAACTCTTTATTATAGGGAATATACTGGTCTTTATTTAAAGAGTAAGAAATTCTTAAAAGAAGTAAAATAAAAATGACATATAAATGTCATTTTTTTATTCTTTTATTAAATCATCTAGTGATACTTCAAGTACTGTAGCTATTTTATATAGAGTGTTTACTGAGAAACCGCTTTTGCCTTCGCTTGTTTCTATTCTTCTTATAAAGTCATAAGATAGTTCACTATATAAGGCTAATTGTTCTTGTGTAAGTCCTCTTTGTTTTCTATATTTTCTAATATTTAATGCAATTACTTTTTTAATATCTGGATTAAAATCATAAAACTTTTCTTTAATCATGTTACATCACTTAATTTGATTATAATTTCATTTTTTAAAATCTATCGTGACCTAGATATACCGGTTTTACCAATTTTTGGTAAAAAGTTATTTCTTGACTTAATTGCCTGTTAATAATATAATGTATGCATAAAGAAAAGCGATGACGAGTGATGGAAAGCTTATCAGCTATATAAATAATGAGACCAAAGTATGGTGGAACAGCGAGGTAACTTGCCCATACGAATAGGTCTTTTTTTATTATAAGGAGGATATTTATGAAAGATATGAATGAAATAATTAATTATTGTAAGCAATATGGATTTATTTTTCCAGGTAGTGAAATCTATGGAGGATTATCTAATTCTTTTGATTATGGTACTCTAGGAAGAGAGCTTAAAAACAATATTAAAGAAGCATGGACTAAGAAGTTTATTAATGAAGAGATTAATAACTATAGCTTAGATTCTGCTATTATTATGAATCCAGAGGTATGGGTTGCTAGTGGACATGTTGCTTCTTTTGCTGATCCATTAATAGATTGTAAAAGTTGTAAAAGTAGACATAGAGCTGACAAACTTATTGAAGATTTTACTAAAGGAGAAGAAACAGGAGACGGATGGAGTAATGAGAAACTAGAGGCATATATTAAAGAAAACAATATTGTATGCCCTAAATGTGGTAAGAGTGATTTTACTCCTATTAGAAAGTTTAACTTATTATTTGAAACACATATTGGTGTTACTGAAGATGCTAAAAGTAAAGCTTATTTAAGAGGTGAAACTGCTCAAGGTATATTTGTTAACTTTGTTAATGTTCAAAGGAGTATGAGAGCTAAAGTACCTTTTGGTATAGGTCAAATTGGTAAAGCATTTAGGAATGAAATTACACCTGGTAACTTTATTTTCAGAACAAGAGAATTTGAACAAATGGAACTAGAGTTCTTCTGTAAGCCTGGAACTGATTTAGAGTGGTTTGAATATTATAAGAATCAATGTTTAAATTTCCTTTATAATACTATTGGTCTTTCTAAAGAAAATTTAAGATATAGAGATCACGCTAAAGAAGAGTTAGCTTTCTATAGCAAAGCTACTACTGATATTGAATATAAATTTCCTATGGGATTTGGTGAGCTTTGGGGAATAGCTGATAGAACTGATTATGATCTATCTGTACACATGAATCATTCTGGAGAAGATTTAAGATATTTGGATCCAGAAACTAATGAAAAGTACCTTCCATATGTAATAGAACCTTCTGTAGGTGTTGATAGATTACTTTTAGCTACTTTATGTGAATCTTTAACAACTGAAAAACTAGAAAATGAAGACAGATTAATATTAAAGATTAAGCCTTATTTAGCACCATATAAAATAGCTGTGCTACCTCTAATTAAGAAGGTACATGCTGATAAGGCAGTAGAAGTTTATAAGGAACTATCTAAGAGTTTTGTTTGTACATATGACGAAACAGCTAATATAGGTAAAAGATATAGAAGAGAAGACGCTATTGGTACACCTTGGTGTATTACAGTAGATGATGAAACTCTTAATAATAATACTGTAACTATAAGAGATAGAGATACAATGGAACAAGTTACATTAAAACTTGATGAAGTAAAAGACTATATCGCTAAAAAGTTAGAGTATTAGTATAAGCACCTAAAAGGTGCTTTTTTTATTACAAAAATTATTGATATAATTTTAAAACAATGGTAAAATTATTATGGTAAGAAAGTAGAGGGAAATTATGGCTTTTAAAAAATTTAGTCTATTTGAAGATAAAGATGAAGATACAAATGTAGAAGTAGAAGAAGAATATTATACAGTTAGTGAAGAAGAAGCTAAAAATAGTTCTGATTCTAATAAAGTAATATTAGTTGAACCTAGAGCATATAGTGAAAGTCAAACTATTGCTGATCATTTAAAAACTAGAAATAGTGTATTAGTTAATTTTAAGAGAGTTACTAAAGATCAACAAAGAAGAATTCTTGACTTTTTGAGTGGAACATTGTATGCTATTTCTGGAGACTTACAAAAGGTTGGAGACGGCATTTATTTATGTACTCCTAAGAATATTGATGTACAAGGCGAGATAACTGACGAAAAAGAAAAAGACGATAATGAAAACTGGTAATTATTAGTAGAAAAGGGCGAGTTAAATGAACAATTTTAGTACTGTTTTTAGAGGTTATGACAAAGAAGAAGTTAAATCATATTTAGATAAAGTTATTTATGAATATGAACGTCTTTTAGCTGCTAAAAAAGCCTCTGATCAAGAAGTACTAAAGTTAAGAAAAGATTTAGAGAAGTATGAAAAATTAGAAAGCACTCTTAACAGAGCTTTGTTTAGTGCTGAAAACTCTGCTGAAGATATTAGAAGAGTAGCTAGAAATGAAGCTGAGAGTTATATTAACGAAGCTAAGAGAAATGCTAACAGAATTATTAACGATGCTCTTATGAAAGCTGAGAAAGCTAATAATGATGCAGAAAGACTTAAGAGAAATGTTGATACTCTTAAGAAGAGATTAAGACAAATAATAGAAAGTCAACTTGAAGTTATTGAAGAAATGGACAGAATTGATATAAAAGATGAATACTAAGTCACTTGCTGTGACTTTTTTTAAAAGGAGAAGTTATGGAAAAAATTATCGAGTTTATTTTAAGCGTTAAGTTTTATGGACCCATTATTTATGTACTAGTTGCGTATATTATTTATTTAGCTATTAGTACTCTTAATAATAAGATAATCATTAAAACTAAAAAGAATAAGAAAAGGGATACAGTTTTAAGACTACTTAACAGTGTTATTAAGTATATATTATTAATTATAATTATACTTCTTACTCTTGATTTATATGGATATAATACTAATAAGATATTAGCGTCTCTAGGAATCGCTGGATTAGTTGTTGGTCTTGCTCTTCAAGATACTATTAAGAACATGCTTGCTGGTATTCTTATTATTATGGATGATAGATATAATGTAGGAGATTTTGTTAAAATAAATGATTTTACTGGTGAAGTAGTAATGCTTGGACTACAAAGCACTAAAGTAAAAGACATTTCTGGTAATGTTTACACTATTAATAATAGTAGTATATCTAATGTTATTAATTATAGTAATAATGATTCAACATTATTTATTGATATACCTGTTAGTTATAGTACTGATATAGAAAAATTAGAAAAAATACTAAAGAGTTTAGAAAAGAATATATTAAAAATAGAAAATGTAGTTGGTGAATATACTTTACTTGGAGTAGATTCATTTAATAGCAGCGATATTACTTATAAAATAAGTATTAAAACTAAACCTTTTAAATACTTTAATGTTAAAAGAGAAATTAATAAACTACTTAAAATAACATTTGATAAAGAAGGCATTGAAATACCATTTAATCAAGTGGATGTTCAT
Source organism: Caryophanales bacterium (assembly GCA_016292035.1). Lineage (GTDB taxonomy): Bacteria > Bacillota_I > Bacilli_A > RF39 > UBA660 > RUG727. The sequence goes on along the minus strand of JAEEZR010000021.1, from coordinate 96 downwards.
ATGAAGTAGAAATACAAATAAAAAATATTTGTATTTTTTTTATATATATGATAAAATACTTTTGGCCTCTAAATAAACACCAAGAGGGATTATGAT
>JAEEZR010000020.1 GCA_016292035.1 Caryophanales bacterium | reverse complement strand
TGTCTTAGGCATGCCGCCAGCGTTAATCCTGAGCCAGGATCAAACTCTCAATAAAAAAATCTATTCGATTTTCGGAATTGATTTTTTGTTTAATCCTAACTAAAACTCATTCATTTTACTTAGTTTTCAAAGATCATTTCTGCAGTCCTCTTTCAAACTGCCCTTATAATATATCAAACTCAAACCTTAAAGTCAACAACTTTTTTTAACTTTTTTCATAATTTGACAAATTTTACAAATTATATCGATTTTAGCTTGATTTGTTGGCCCTTTTTGCAACCAACGGGTTATATATTACTACTTCTTAAACACAAATGCAAGCATTTTTTTAAAATTTTTTTATTTTTTTACATTTTTTTAATAATTCCCCGTAATAACGGGCAATTACAATATATAATATTCATATAAAAGAAAAAGATTACTATTCTTTTCCTATCTTTTGATAGATTTTATTATAGTAATCTATAGTTTCTTTATTAAATGGGTTAACTCCTGCTCTCTTCATATCTATTAAAGCAGTAAGTTCATATTTAATAATCTCTTGTATCTCCAAAGGATATTTCATTAGTTTCTTATGATAGTTATATTCATTTCTATCTAAAACCCTGAAAGAACCATCTGGGAATACTCTTAAGTCAAGATCGTAATCAATATACTTTATAACATTATTATCAATTACATAAGGACTTGCTATATTAGAGTAATAAAATAGTCCATTAGTTTTTAGCTGCGCAATAATATTAAACCATCTGTCCTTATAAAAGAACATGATAGCAGGTTCTTTAGTATGCCAACTTCTTCCGTCTTTTTTAGTTACGAGTACATTATTGTTTCCAAGTACCAAGTACTCATCATTGATATCAAGCACGATTGCCTTTTCCCAAGTCTTGTAAATCATGCCATTATGTTTATAGCAGTGTATTTTGATTACGTCTCCTATGTTTAGTTTCATAGTCTACGCCTCTTCCTACTGGCATTATTATAACATAGTTTTCAAAAATTAACATATAAAATTTAAAAATGTATGTAAATAAAAGAAGCAATTCTATTTAATTGCTTCTATGGCTTTATTTAATGCTTTGACTTCATCAGCTTCTTCTATATCAGGAGTAAGTCCAACTCCATTAATATTGTTTCCTTTTGGAGTTAACCAATACCCTGTTGTAAACTTAACCATTGCTCCTGAAGATAAGTCACTGGTCTCTTGAACCGTACCTTTTCCATATGATTTAGTACCAACTAAAACTGCTCCATAGCTTTCCTTTAAAGCGGCAGCTAAAATCTCAGAAGCACTAGCGCTAGCTCCATCTATAAGAACAGCAATTTTATATAGACGCTTATCCTTAGTAGAATCAGTAAAGAACTTCTTAACAGCTCCATTTTGTAGTCCATAAATCTTTTCACCCTTAGAAAGGAATAAACTTGCTATATCACTAGCTGAATGTAAAAGCCCTCCACCATTGCCTCTTAAATCAATAACTAAACCATTAATATTATTATCTTCTAGTTTTTTCAAGGCAGAGTTTACCTGATCATAAGTATTAGATGCAAATGTATTAATCTTAATATAACCAGCGTTATCTATTAATTCACTAGTAACAGAAGGAATAGTAACTTTAGATAATTTAATATCTTTAGTTATCTCCTTTCCTTGTCTTTTAACAGTAATAGTAATCTCACTTATATTAGAATACTTAATTCTAGATGCTATATCACCAGAAGATAAAGAACTGACGTCTTCATTATTTAACTTAATAATAATATCACCTTTTTGAAGACCAGCCTTATCTGCAGGTCCACCTTCAAAAACATTCATGATTTCATGTCCATTATCATTTTGAGTAAACTCTATACCCAAACCAAAAAACTCTCCATCTAATCTTTCTTTTAATTCTTTAGTATCAGCTTCATTTAAATAAGTAGAATAAGGATCACCTAGAAAATTATACATTCCTTCAATAGCACTGTTAATAAGTCCAGCTTTATCCACTTTATTATAATACTTATCTAAAATCTGATTATAAGCATCTTCTATCTCTTTAAGATCTCCGCTATAGTTATTAGTGCTACTCTTATCAAACTTATCATAATTCTTATAAACAATAAGTCCTGTAAGAGTACCAACTAAAACAGTAGTAATTAATATTATTATTATAACTTCCATCAAAGAAAAGTTAGCTCTTTCTTTATTAACTCTACTTTTATTCTTTCTTTTGTTAACAAAAACTCCACACTTTAAGCAAACATCTTGACCTTCTATTAACTTACTTCCACAGTTGCTGCAGTAAAAAGTGTTACTATTATTATTTTGTTTTTTCTCCATGCTATCACCCATCTAAAGTGTAGCACAAAAAAAGACTAAGTAAAAGCACTTAGCCTTCATTTGACATCTTATATACCTTTAAAAACTTTAAGAATTAATGAATTGTCCTTTTCAAGTTTATCTTGAAAATCACTCCCAAGCTCTTCCTTAATTAATTCAAATCTATTTATAAAATCTTCATAAGGAATTAAGAATATACTATAGTAAGTAATTAATAAGTCATTAACATAAAAGATTCCATTCTTCTCTAAGTATTTAATTATTATATCTATATTACTTTCACTCACCACTACCACCCATAATTATTATATATTAAATAACGAAAAGAAGCAATTCATAAGAATTGCTTCTCCCTTTTTATTCTCTAATTCACCAGATCCCCCAGCAAATGTAACCACTAATTCATTTATTATCAATAAGTAAGATATATCATTATATATGTATACCACCTCATTGATAATTAAATTATACCATATTAAGTACAATTTGTCAACAAATAAAAACAGTCTAATTATTTAGACTGTCTAACTAACGATAAAATATTACTTTCAGAAACAGTATACTTATCTTCTAAAAGTATTACACGTTTAATAAAGTAATCAAATATATAATCAATTTCCTCTTCAGAAAATTTAATAGGGCCTTCCATTATGGCTAATTTAATTTCATCTATAGTAACTTGTTTATGTTGTAATTCTTTACTTATATCATAAAACATTTTCTCACTCATCTTTAAGTTTTCTGGTGTACTTGAAAAAATAGACATAAATGTATAATTATATAGAATTGCTTCACAACTATTAACAAACCAACCTGTATTATAATTGTCATCTAATTCTAATCTACTAATAGATTGATTAATAAATTGTCTAGCTGGAATACTAAATTTACTAATTATATCAGCTTCTATAGATATATTCCTACTAGCTTTTAACACCTTTATTAATAAATCATTTTTATCTATAAAAGAATCACTACATCCCATAGGAGTGTATATCATAGATATATCACTTCTGCTAATTGCTTGACTTTTTAAATCGGTAAGTAATTGTTTTAAAGGCTTATACCCTACTGACTCTAGTGGTATAGAACTAGATACTTCATCACAGTTTTGAACAATTTCATCTTTCATGACTGTATAATATCTTGTAGCCTTTTTCATTAAATCATAATAATCATCTTTCAAAAATGATTTAATAGCATCATGTGGATTCTTAGAATATAAATATTCTCCCACCATAGCAATTTTCTCAGCAATGCACTTTTTAACATCATTAGTGTTTATAATAGAACGCGATAAGTTTTTACGTACAGTTTGCAAAGCATCAGATTGAACAGCGCTTTTAAAAAGTTCAACACGATTACTTATAGAATTACTAATATTTCTATAGCTAGAAGAATAGTTAATTAGTTTCATAAAATAATCGGTATAATCTTCTTTAATATAAGTGTTAAATCTTTCATCAAACAATTGAGAATTACTAACTAAAGCCATAATACATCCCCCTTTCATTTTTTATATATATTTGATTATATTAATATTCTTCGTCATCTAATCCAAGAGAGTAAGAACTTTCTCCAATCTCGAATATAGCTTCACTAATAGCGTCAGTTTTAGCTACTTCAAAATACTTAGAATATTCGTCATTAAGAGGATCATAGTCTTCTGAATCACAATATTCTGGTAAGTCTTCTTTATCACTTGGAAGCTCATGATAGAATAGTTTAGCTAATTGGAATCCATGAATATTTTCAAAATATTCACGTACTCTATCGTAACCATATCTCTTAAGTAAGAAAGCTACTACCTCACGAATAAACTTTTCGTCATCTTGAGAAGCTATTATTTTATCTATTGTTTTTCTTACTGCTCTTTCAGTTTCATCATTTTGGTCAAACTTTTCTTTTTCTTCTATAGTTTCAGTATAAGAAGTTTGAATTAAATACATTAATGATAATACTTCGCTTTCTTCAATATCGCTTCGTCCAGACTCATAGATAATATCCTCTACTTCATCCTTAGGAACTAAAAAGCAATTTAAAGTGCTATCTTTACCTTTTTCTTTATATAAATCCATTTCACATAAAGCAAACTCTTTAGCATTAGCAAAAGTATTATAGAAAAGATCAGCATTACTTTTTACAAATTGATATCCTTTCCCAACAAGTTCATTTTCTGAAGAAACAACTAACATATTACTTAGTTCTGTTTCAGAAGAACTAGTTTCATTTTTGATTTCTTCATTAAATTCAAAGAAATCATCTTGACTAAAATTTCCTGTATTGTTATTACTCATTTTCGTTTCCCCCAATCATACAGTATTTACCACGCAGGTGAAAAATATTATACATCAAAGCAAATAATTAGTAAAGTAATTTTTAATAACAAAAAGAAAGAAAATTACTTCTTTCTTTCTAAAGAATATGAATTATTAGTTATACTACTAAATCTATATTTAGAATCAAGATCTGTTTCACTCATACCTATATTTATATCACTTAATAATTCTTCATAATTATCATTAATTTCTAAATACTTATTTTTTAATTTATCAGCCATAGAAATATCAGCACGAACAGTTACTGGTATCATAGTAGGAGCACTGTTGCTTGCCATAAAGTCCATTCCGTCAGCACTTTTAATACGAATGACATATTCTTTATTTAGAAAAGAATCAGGGCAATATCCAACTACTAAAAATACTCCTCCACCATATTCATTAAATAAGTGTCCAAATATTTCTACATCATACTCTTCATCACTATAAAAGAATTCTCCATTACTCTTAAAAGCTAAACCGGTAGCGCTTAAATTCCCAGACATAATATTTTTAACAATCTTTTCTATATTAGGTTTTATCATACTATTAACCCCCTTCTTTATGAAAAGTATTCTAGCATAGCAAAAACAATTAATCAAGAAAAAAGAGTAATTGTTATTACTCTAATCTATCTTCCTCTAGATGATGGTTCATTATAAACACCATCAACGTATTGATTACTTTCACCAGTTCCACCAAAGTATGAATTATTTCTTTTGTTTTCTTCACCATAAACAAAAGTAGCGCCTTCAGCATCTTTAATTGTTAATTTAGTAGATACTTCAAATTTACCATATGTAGGGAAGAAACTTACAACGCCTAGTTCAAAAGCCTCCTTAGCTTCCTTACCAAAATCTTTTTCATACATATTAGCAATTTTCTTAAGTTCTATAATACTATCACTAGCGTGCTTTTGTCCTATAACAAAAAAGTCATATTCTACTTTACCTTCGTCATATTGTCCTTTACCTTCCATGTTAATTCCTCCTATATTATCTAATAATATAATAACATAAACCAGAGTCATCTACAACAAAAATAGAGTAATTGTTATTACTCTATCTTAATTCATCTTACGACTCTCATCTAAATTAAGAGTGCCTTTAACATATCTTTTAAATGCAATAGTAACAAAGTAATCATTAACTGGAGCAGATATTTTATCTAAGTAATTAATAATCTTGTCTTTGTCTTCGCCAGTTAAGGCCCTATCTCCAATAGTAATAGAATAATTAGGACTAGTAATAGATTTAACATTACTCTTATAATTAATATGTTTAGACTTAAAGAATCTCACTGCAGTTATATATGAATTCTTGTTCATTTGTTTTTGAACATAATCTAAGAATATACCAGGATCCATTCCCTTAGTTATCTCATAATAATCTAAAACATCAAAATCTCTTTTAACATTAGTATCTGGATTTACTATACCTTTAGTTAATCCATCTATAACAGCTTTGGAGCTTTCTTTAACAGTATGAAGATATCTATCAGAGTTTTCCTTTGAATATGTAATATATTGACTATATAAATCTGGATTAAATTCAGAAACAATAGCGAGCATATTATCAAATCTAGTCCTAGAAATACCTTTCATTTCTAAATAATCACTAATAGTTTTATATGACAAAATTGCATCTCTAATAATGTTCTCTGCTTCCTCTTTTTCTTCATCAGTAATAATTTTTTTCTTTTGATCCTCCGCCTTTTTCTTAGATAATGCTAGTTTTTCTAACTCGGATTTTAATATGGTAATATTATCAACACTTAAACAATCAATGTCAGTATTAACGCCAATAAACATATTATAAATTAATCTTAATTTATCTAGTAATAGTTTTTCTAATTGATAATCATAAGCATTTATACCTTCAGCTTTAGTTTTATTTAAAATATAGTGATAAACAGAACTCTTGATACCATTGAATTCCTTCACTCCTTTTTCTTTATCATAAAAAGCTGTGCAAAAAAGTGAGAAGGACTTATCCATATCTTCTTCATTAGTAATTAATGATAAAACTTTATATGTTTCACTCTCATTCAATCTTCCTTTATAAAAATCAGCATCATAGTGAATAGCGTGATAATTATAGTATTCCACTGCTGATCTATCATGTATACCTAAAACATTTGATAAATATAAATATACAAGGTTTTTGAATGAAGTAAAATCAATTTTGTATTTATTCTCAAATTCATTAAACTTCTTTTTGAAATCATAAGCACTGCTATCTTCGCAAAGAACTAAATGAAATTGATAAAGATCTTTAAAAAGCTTTGAATTTAAAACGTACTTTTTAAAATCTTTAATTTGATACTTTTGCAAAGCATAAAACTCATATGATGAAATAAATTGAGTAATAATATCATAGTAAGAAGAGTTAAATCCAGTTGCAGCACCATATAGCATAAGTGGAGAAGTATCGCTTTCCAATCCCTTATTGAAATAATCCATAAAGAATTTATAAATGAAATCGTCATCCATAGTCTTATGGCCATCATTAATATGCTTATCATACCTAGTTATCACAAGACGATAAAACTTATAAGGAAGACTATGACTATTTAAAAACTCAAAATATTCTTCTTTCCTAATATTTCCGCTGATAATCCTAGTATAAATATTAATGCATTCTTTTACCAAAGGAAACTTGAAAAAATTACCACTTTTAATAAGAGAATCCATGTTAAAAGATAATGAATAATCTTTTAGATAAGATTGATCATGTAATTCTTCATACTCATCATAACTAATCTTAGCATTTAAAAGCAATTTGAATATTCTTGTTTCATATTTTTTTAAAAATAACTGTTTTTTTTCGTAATCATAATAATTATTATAAGATCGTATATAATTACCAACCTCTACTTTAATTGAAGTATTCTTTCCTTTTATACTATCTACAAATTCAGAATAAGTAATATCCCCATCAACAAACTTCTCAATAGAGTTTTTTCTATATACATAAAAACCACCTACATACAATTTTATGGTAACATGCTAATAAATGGAAATCAATATATTGTGCATAACTTTACAGTTATAAACAACAAAAAAAGAGTAATTGCTATTACTCTAATTTCTAAAATTAAACTAATTCTAGAAGAACGATTAAAGCGTCGTCTCCTCTTCTTTCATTTAATTTAACGATTCTTGTATATCCACCATTTCTTTCAGCATATAGTGGAGCGATTTGATCAAATAACTTTTTAACAGTTTCTGTATCGTTTTCTAAGAAAGCTAATGCTTTTCTTCTTGAAACTAAATCACCTTTCTTAGCATAAGTGATCATTTTTTCAACGAACTTCTTAGCTTCTTTAGCTCTTTCTTCAGTAGTTTTAACACTACCATTATTGATAACTGTTTTAGTTAAACCAGAAAGGATACTTCTTCTTTCTTTAGTATCTCTATTTAATTTTCTATATAATGCCATTAAGTATACCTCCTATTCTTCTTCTTTAAACTTAAGTCCCATATCTTTTACTTTATCTAGAACTTCTTTTAAAGATTTTTTACCTAAGTTTCTTATCTTCATTATTTCGCTTTCAGTCATGTTTGTTAAGTCTTGTAGTGTATGATGACCAGCTCTCTTTAAGCAGTTATATGCTCTTACTGATAAATCAAGTTCTTCTATTGGTGTTTCAAGAGTTTTTTGAATTGGGTCTTCTTCTTTATCAGCAAGTAATCCAGTCATATCAGCAATTTTATTTAATTTAGTTAATACATCAAAGTGTTCAATTAAAATTCTAGCTGCAAGTGAAATAGCTTCTTGAGGAGTCATAGATCCATTAGTATAAACGTTCATTACAAGTTTATCATAGTTTTCACTTTGACCAACTCTAGCTGGTTCAACTTCATAGCTTATTCTTTCAATTGGAGAATAAAGTGAGTCAATAGGAATTACTCCTACTTCGCTGCTAGACATATTTTTTCTATTAGTCTTAGCATCAACATATCCTCTTCCATTAGATACTACTATTTCCATATCAAGGCTTCCACCTTTAGAAAGTGTAGCAATAACTAAATCTTTATTAACGATTTCAACGTCAGAATCTGCTTCAATATCAGCAGCAGTTACAACGCCCTCTTTATTTGCTTTTAAATATAATTTTTTATCTTCTTCAACAAAGCTTTTAACAACAAGTTTTTTCATGTTAAGTACTATTTCAGTAACATCTTCTACTATTCCATCTATTTTTTGGAATTCATGTAAAACTCCAGCAATTTTAATAGATTTAACAGCACTACCAGGAAGAGATGATAACATAACTCTTCTTAGTGCATTACCAAGGGTAGTACCGAATCCTCTTTCAAGAGGTTCAAGAACAAATTGTCCATAAAAATTATTTTCGTCGTATTCAACAACTTTATATTCTGGTTTTTCAAATCTTAACATAAACTTTAGTCCCCTTTCTTAATTACACACGTCTTCTCTTAGGTGGTCTACAACCATTATGAGGTACTGGTGTAACATCTGTAATTGAAGTAACTTCAAGTCCAGCAGCAGTTAGAGATCTAATAGCAGTTTCTCTTCCTCCACCTATACCTTTTACGAATACAGCAACTTTTCTAAGTCCCATATCGTATGCAGCTTTACCTGCAGCTTCAGCAGATTGTCCAGCAGCAAATGGAGTTTTCTTTTTACTTCCTTTGTAACCAATAGTTCCAGCAGAAGCCCAAGAAATAACAGCTCCAGTTTCATCAGTAATAGTTACGATAGTATTGTTGTATGTAGAATGAATATGAGCTTCACCTACAGTGACATCCTTTTTAACTTTTCTTTTTCTTCTATTGTATGCCATTATTTACTCCTCCTATTTCTTCTTATTAGCTATTGTTTTAGCTTTACCTTTTCTTGTTCTAGCGTTTCTTGATGTTCTTTGACCTCTAACTGGAAGTCCTTTTTTATGTCTAGTTCCTTGATAAGAGTTGATTTCCATTTTAGTTTTAATGTTCATTTCAACTTCTCTTTTTAAATCTCCAACTAATACATAATTATCGCATTCTTTTCTAAGTGCGTTTATTTGATCAATTGTTAAATCATTAACTCTGATATCTTCACTTACACCAGCAGCAGCACAGATTTTCTTTGCTCTTGATGGTCCAATACCATAGATATAAGTTAAACCGATAACAACTCTTTTTTCTTTTGGTAAATCAATATTTTTAATACGTGCCATTTATTATTCCTCCTATTAACCTTGTCTTTGTTTGTGTTTTGGATTTTCACAAATTACCATAACTTTTCCTTTTCTTTTAATAACCTTACATTTATCACATATAGGTTTTACTGATGGTCTTACCTTCATTATTAAATCCCTCCATTACTTTCTATAAATTATTCTCCCGCGTGTTAAATCACAAATTGGAATTTCAAGGAGTACTGTATCACCTGGAAAAATACGGATTAGGTTTTGACGCATTTTTCCAGAAACGCGAGCTTCTACTACATGACCATTTTCAAGTTT